>NZ_JBMCZA010000209.1:2915-16827 GCF_048654705.1 Nocardioides sp. CPCC 206348 | reverse complement strand
CCGGCCGTGACGAGGGTGCGCGCCGCATCGACGTACGCACGGGTCACCCGGGTCAGGTCCTTCTCGCTCGCCGAGCGGATCATCTGCATCGACAGCGGGCTGGGCATCCGGCTCGCCGCGATCGCGGGCACGCCGTTGGAGCGGCCGTTCGCGACCGGTCCTGCGTGGCCGACCTGCGCGGAGATCTTCGCCCCGGTCGCATGGATGGCGTCGGTCAACCGGTTCAGGCCGGACAACGTCCGCTCCCCCACGACGATCTGCTCGCGGTGGGTCCGGCCGTCGGGCGCGACGGCGAGGTAGGCGACCGTCGTCAGTCCGACGCCGCCCTCGGCCGGCGCCCGGTGATACGCGATCAGCGCGTCGGTGACCTCACCGTCCGGCGTGCGCCCCTCGAAGGTGGCGGCCTTGACGGTGCGGTTGCGCAGGCGCACAGGACCGAGGTCGACCGGACTGAACACGTCGGGAGCTGACACCCCCGAAGCCTAACCCCGTCAGTGGAACACGTTCTAGTTTTCCGTCAGGCAGGTCAGCCCTGGTTGAACTGCGCCGCCCGCTTGCCCACGAACGCCGCGACACCCTCGATGCCGTCGGGCGAACCGGCCTGGTTGCGGATCGAGAGCGTCTCCTTGCGCAGGGCCAGCTCGGGAGCGGGGACGGCGACGTCGCGCAGCAGCCGCTTGGCGGCGCCGTTGGCCGAGGCCGAGCTCGCGGCAAGGACACCGACGACCTGTTCGACGGTGTCGGCCAGCTCGGCGGCGGGGACCAGGCGCGCGACCAGCCCGGCGTCGTACGCCTCCTGAGCGGTGAGCAGGTCACCGAGGATCGCCAGGCGCAGGGTGCGGTGCAGGCCGAGGGTGTTGACGAGCAGCGAGCTGCCGCCGTCGGGCGAGAGGCCGACCTTCGTGTAGGCGAGGCTGAACTTCACGTTGTCGGCGGCGATCACGACGTCACCGACGGCCGCGAGCGGGAAGCCGGCACCGGCGGCAGTGCCCTGCACCACCGTCACCACGATCGCCTCGGAACGGACCAGCTCGCCGATCGTGCGGTGCAGGGCCTCGGCGAGGTCGTCGATGAAGTCGGCAGGGCTCTCGGCGGACTCGAAGGCCGCCAGGTCGCCACCGACCGAGAAGAAGCGGCCCTCGGCGGCCAGCACGATGACCCGGGCGCCGTCGCGACCCGCACTGCGGACCGCGTCGAACAGCTGGGCCACCGACGCGGGGTGGATCGGGTTGCCCCGGTCCCCGTCGACGAGGGTGATCCGGGCAACCCCGGCGTCGTGGGCGTAGCTGACGTACGAATCGGGCGTCTCGGTCACGGGTTCATGATGCCGGAACCGCTACGCGGCACAGTCCCCGGTGTCCTTCTCGGACTCCTCGGCCTCGCCGGCCCGGGCACTCGCCGAGACCTGCTCAGCCGTCAGGGCATAGCCGGTCTCCGGGTCGGTGACCGACGCGGCGAACACCACGCCGGCGACATCCCCCTCGGGCGTGACGATCGGCCCGCCGGAGTTGCCGGGACGCACCAGGCCGCGCAGCGAGAAGACCTCGCGTACGACGGTGCCGGAGCCATAGATGTCAGGGGACCGGAGGTTCTGCATGGACCGGATCCGACCGGTCTGGACGTCGAACGGCCCGTCCTGCGGGTAGCCGACGATGGCCACCGGGTCCTCGGCCACCGAGGTCGTGTCGAAGTCCAGCACCTTCGCACCACCGGTGTCGACGGCCAGCACCGCGATGTCGAGCTCCTTGTCGTAGAGCACCACCCGCGCCAGCTCGGTGCCGCCGTTGATGTTCACCTCGGGGTCGTCGACGCCCGCCACGACGTGGGCGTTGGTCATCACGCGATCCTCGGCGTAGACGAAGCCGGTGCCTTCGACACCACGGCCGCACTGGTTGGCGCCCCTGATCTTCACGACGCTCTCGCGGGTGGCCTTGACCTTGGCGCTGCCGGGGAGGTTCGACGGGCCGGGAGCCACCTCGATGATCTGCTCCGGGGCGAAAGGTTCGAGGTAGCGCGGGAAGAACCCGGTGCCGACGACGTTGTTGAACGCCTGCAGCACGTTGGGAGCTGCGTCCGGCAGCGCCTCGTTGACCTTCGACAGGACGGTCGAGCTGCGCACCATCGAGGTCACGGAGCCGATCCGGGTGCCGGAGATCGCGACGCCGAGCGCCCAGGCGACCAGCAGCACGGCCAGCGCCGACAGCAGCGCGCCACCGATGGCGTCGACCGCCCGGGCCGGCTGCCAGGTGATGCGTTCGCGGACCCGCGCGCCGGCGTACTGCATCAGGGCCTGGCCGAGGGACGCACACAGGATCACGATGAAGAGCGCACCGAGGGAGACGGCCAGCGACGGGTCGAGGCTCTCCAGCACGACCGGCGCGAGCAGGATGCCGCCGAGTCCGCCCAGCAGCAGGCCGACCGTGGCGAAGGCGCCGGTGACGAAGCCCTGCCAGTACCCGGACAGGGCATAGGCGAGGACGAGCAGGACGAGGAGCCAGTCGAGGAGGTTCACGCGATCACTCGTCCGGTTCGAGGAGGTCCATGCCGTCGTCACCCACCCGGTCGTCGTCGCCCGTCCCGGACGTCCGGCGGACGTACTCGGCGAGCATGTACTCGGGGAGATCATGCACTGGCGGGTCGTCCACCGGGGGGAGCCACCCAAGGAACGAGAAGAACCGGGTCAGGATCCCGCCCGTGAAGCCCCACAGGATGACGTCCTTGTCGTCGCCGATCAGGAATCCGGGACCATTCCAGCCGCCGGGGTGGCGCACCGAGATCCGGTGCTCGGGATCGACGAGCTCGCGCAGGCCCACCCGGTGGATCTGGTGGACCTCGTCGGGCGAGGCGACCCGGATCGGGCCGGGGTCGCGCCACCAGCCCAGCACCGGGGTGACCGCGAAGTTGGACGGCGGGAGCCACAGCTCCGGCAGGGCGCCGAAGATCTCGACACCTCCGGGATCGACACCGATCTCCTCCCACGCCTCCCGCAGCGCCGCCTCGACCGCGGTCTCGCCGGGATCGATCTTGCCGCCCGGGAAGGACACCTGCCCGGGGTGCGAGCGCATGTGATGCGCACGCTCGGTGAGGAGCACGTCGCCGCCGGCATCGCTCTCGCCGAACAGCATCAGCACCGCGCCACGGCGCGGGTTGCCGCCAGCGGGTGGGAGGAACTGGGTGAGCTCGATGCCCTCGATGTTGCGCGACCCCTCGGCCAGCGGCCGCAACCAGTCGGGCAGGTCCTCGGGGATCTCGTCCGGGATGCGGTCGACCATCCGGGCCCGGACGTCGTCGGGCATCGGCGTGCTCATCGGGCCCCTTCCTGTGCAGTGTCGGCTGGTGCCTTCGCGGTGACGTCGACCCCGACGTGCTGGTCGACCAGTGCGATCAGCTCGTCGAGCGAATCCACGCCACCAGCAGACTGCTGGATCTCGCCGCCGGCGTCCACGAACACGAACTGTGGAAGCCCCTGGACGACGAGGTTCGTCTCCTGGAGGTCACCGCACGCGTCGGCGAGCGAGGGGTAGGTGACCCCGCTCTGGCGCGCGAGGTCGATCGCCGCACCGGGGTAGGTCTCGAGGTAGTCGACGCCGAGGACCATCACCTGGTCGCCGTACTTCTCGTGGAACTCCTGCAGCACCGGGAGCTCCTTGCGGCACGGGCCGCAGTTGGACGCCCAGAAGTTGATGAGCGCCGGCCCGCGCACCTCGGCGAGCGAGCGTGGGGTCGTGCCGCCGAGGCAGTCCAGCGCGAGGTCGGGCAGGGCCGCGGCGGGTGCGGTCGTGTCGACCGGGAAGCCACAGTCGGCGATGCCGGCCGCCTCCCGGTCCTCGACCAGGTCGGGCGAGTCGACGTCCACCTTGCAGGCCAGCGACGGGGCGACACTGTCGCAGCCGGTGAGCAGCACTCCGGCGGCCACGAGCGCGACCAGGGGTCTCGTGACGGTCGCAGAGCGACCTCCTCGACCAACGGCGTTCAATTGGGGCCCTCGGTGCGCAGCAGCTTGTCGGCCTCGCCCGGGTCCGTCGGACCTTCGCCGTACGACGGGCACCAGCGCGCCACCGGACAGGCTCCGCACGCGGGCTTCTTCGCGTGGCAGCACCGCCGGCCGTGCCAGATCAGGTGGTGCGACAGCATCGTCCAGTCGCGCTTCTCGAAGAGGGCACCGACGGCGTGCTCGACCTTCACGGGGTCGGTCTCCTCGGTGAAGCCGAGGCGCCGCGAGAGCCGGCCGAAGTGGGTGTCGACGGTGATGCCGGGGACGTCGAACGCGTTGCCGAGCACGACGTTGGCGGTCTTGCGGCCCACACCCGGCAGCGTCACGAGGTCCTCGAGGCGCCCGGGCACCTGGCCGTCGTACCGCTCCATGAGGGCGGCGCTGAGCTTCAACAGGGACTCCGTCTTGGCACGGAAGAAGCCGAGCGGTCCGACGATCTGCTCGAGGTGGTCGCGGTCGGCGGCCGCCATCGACGCGGGATCGGGGTAAGCGGCGAACAGGATGGGCCGCACCAGGTTGACCCGCTTGTCCGTGGTCTGCGCGGACAGCACGGTCACCACGAGGCACTCGAAGGCGTTGTCGAAGTCGAGCTCGGCCTTGGCGTCGGGGTAGGTCTCGGCGAGCACCCGATCGATCTTGCGGGCCCGCCGGACCCGCTGGGTGGGAGTTTCGTCCTTGATCGCAATCGCCCGCTTGTTCTCCCGCACGGCCCCAGCCTACGGGCGCCCGCCGACAGCGCCGGCCGGGACAACGCGTCGAAACCGCCGCCCGCTGACTAGGTGTGAGTTCGACCACTGGCTAGGATGCCGTGCGAGCGTGTTGATGGGTCGTATCCGTCCCTGGGGGGCGGGCCTTCGATGCGTAGTCACCTTGGAGGAAAAGCGTGGACAACGACGTACTCCGTCAGGCGCCACTGTTCAGCGCACTCGACGACGAGGCCATGGCCGCCCTGCGCACGTCGCTGGCGACCACGCGACTGCGCCGCGGCGAGGTGCTGTTCCACGAAGGCGACACTGGCGACAAGCTGTACGTCGTCCTCGAGGGCAAGGTGAAGCTCGGTCGCACGTCCTCGGACGGCCGCGAGAACCTGCTCGCCATCATGGGCCCCGGCCAGATGTTCGGCGAGCTCTCCCTGTTCGACCCGGGCCCGCGCTCCGCCACCGTCACCGCGGTCACCGACGCCGACTTCGCCTCGCTGTCCCACGACGACCTGCTGCGCTGGCTCGAGGGCCGCCCGGTCGTCGCCCGCGGCCTCCTCACCCAGCTCGCCGGCCGGCTCCGCAAGGCCAACGACGTCGTCGCCGACCTCGTGTTCTCCGACGTCCCCGGCCGCGTCGCCAAGGCGCTGCTCGACCTCGCCGACCGGTTCGGCCGCACCGCCGACGACGGCGTCCACGTGCACCACGACCTCACCCAGGAAGAGCTGGCCCAGCTGGTCGGCGCCTCCCGCGAGACGGTCAACAAGGCGCTCGCCGACTTCGCCTCGCGCGGCTGGCTGCGCCTGGAGCCCCGCTCGGTCGTCATCCTCGACGTCGAGCGCATGGGTCGCCGCGCCCGCTGAACATCGGTGGTGGCGCCGCGTTGATCGCGCGGCGCCTCAGTACCCGTTGAGGATCTTCCGGGTCGCCTCGTCGGCCGGGTAGAACGCCTCGATCGCCAGCTCCGACAGGGTCACCTCGCGCGGCGTCCCGAACACGGTCGTGGTGGAGATGAACGACAGCACAGTGTCCTCGGACACCCGCAGCTGCAGGGGTACGACGAGCGCGGAGGAGTCGATCGGCTCGACCCCGTCGCCGGTGACCTCGGCAGCGAGCTCCCCGATGAACGGGTCGCCCGTGGCGTCGTACTCATGGCGGAGGCGCTCGGCGAGGTGGGCACGCCACTCCTCGAAGTTCACGACGCGGGGCCCGAGGCCGCGGGGGTGGAGCGAGAGCCGGATGACGTTGATCGGCGGCTCCAGCAGGTCCGGGTCGATGCCGTCCATCAGCGAGTAGGCCGCGTCGTTGGCGCTGACCAGCTCCCAACGACGGTCCACGACGAGCGCCGGGTAGGGGTGGTGCGCGGCGAGGATCGCCTCGAGCGCGGCGTTGGCCTCGGCCATCGGCGGATCAGTCAGCTGGTGCTCCGGGTGCGCGGGGGCGTGGCCGGCCGCGAGCAGCAGCTCGTTCTGTTCCCGCAACGGGACCTCCAGGTAGTCGCACAGGCGCAGCACCATCGAGCTCGTCGGCCGGGACCGGCCGGTCTCGATGTAGCTGAGGTGCCGGGTCGAGACGTCGGCCCGGCTGGCGAGCTCGAGCTGGGACAGGTGCCGTCGCTGCCGCCAGCCGCGGATCAGCTCTCCTGCAGGTGCGTTCACGTCGCCCAACCTAGCCAGCGCGCCGCAGCAGGGACATGACGTCGGAGGTCATCGACCGGGGACCGGTGGCCGCGATGGGATGCGGACATCCCACCGTCGTGAATGGAGAACACCATGAGCAGCTCCGTGAACCCCCGCGCCTACGCCATCGCCTACCTCCGCGAGGTCGACTTCGGGGACGCGATCGTCGAGTACATCGAGAAGATCGACGCCACCCTCGCGCCGTCCGGCGGCCGTTTCCTGGTCCACGGCGGCGAGCTGACGCCGGCCGAGGGCACCTGGGACGGCGACATCGTGATCATCGAATTCCCCAACCAGGCAGCGGCCAGGGACTGGTACCTGTCGGCCGACTACCAGGCGATCCTGCCGCTGCGAACCGAGCACTCGCAGTCCATCGCGGCGCTGGTCGAGGGCGTTCCGAGCGGATACCGCGCGGTCGACAAGCTCGCTGTTCTGCTGGGCGGCACCGGCGCCTGACCGCAGCCACGGCGCCGTTAGCCTTGCTGGGTGAACCTCCCCGCTGCGACCACCGCACGGGGGGCGTACCCCATCTGGGCCGTCGGGCTGCTCGTCTACCTGCTGGCGGTGTTCCACCGCTCCTCGCTCGCCGTCGCCGGCCTCGCCGCGACCGAACGCTTCGACATCGGCGCCTCGCAGCTCGCGACCTTCACGATGCTGCAGCTGCTCGTCTACGCGGCCATGCAGATCCCCGTCGGCCTGCTGGTCGACCGCTTCGGGCCGCGCCGGGTGCTGCTGACCGGTGCGGTGGTGCTGATCGTGGCGCAGGCCGGCTTCGCCTTCGCCGACACGTACGCACTTGCGTTGCTCGCCCGACTCTTCGTGGGCATCGGCGATGCGATGACCTTCATCTGCGTGCTGCGCCTGGTCACCACGTGGTTCGCTCCGCGGCGGATCCCGTTGATGACCCAGCTGACCGGCGTCCTGGGTCAGCTCGGCGCGATCCTCGCCGCCGTACCCATGACGTGGGCGCTGGGGAACCTGGGCTGGACGCGCTCGTACCTGCTCGCCGCGTCGCTCGGCATCGTCCTGGTCATCGCGTTGCTCTTCATCGTCCACGACGCACCGACCTCGCGATCGATGCGCGGTCCGGCGCTGTCGTGGACCCAGATCCGCACCAGCCTGGGGGCGTCCTGGGCGCAGCCCGGCACCCGTCTGGGCTTCTGGATGCACTTCTCGACCCAGTTCAGCGCGACCACGCTCGGCCTGTTGTGGGGCTACCCGTTCCTCGTCCAGGGCGAGGGCCGCTCCGACCACGTGGCCGGACTGTTGCTCACCCTGATGGTCATCGCGGTCATGGCGACCGGTCCGGTCCTCGGCTGGGCGATCACCCACCACCCGTGGCACCGCTCCACGATCGTGATCGCGATCGTGGCGTCGATCGTCGTCGTCTGGACCGCGGTCCTGTCCTGGCCCGGGCCGGCCCCGCTGGCACTCCTCGTGCTGCTGGTGATCGTGGCCGGCGTCGGCGGACCGGCGTCGATGATCGGCTTCGACCTCGGCCGTACGTCGAATCCGGCCGACCGCCTTGCCAGCGCGACCGGGATCATCAACCAGGCCGGCTTCCTCGCAAGCCTGCTGCTCGTCGTCGGCATCGGCGTGGTCCTCGACTGGCGCACGCCCGGGTCGAGCACCGACTACACGCCCGACGCGTTCCGGGCGGCGATGTCGTGCCAGTACCTGCTCTGGGGCGTCGGCCTCGTGCAGATCTGGCGCTACCGGGTGAAGGCGCGGGCCAAGATCATGGCCGAGGAGCCCGAGGCGTACGGCCGGGTTCCGAACGTTCTGGGCTGAGCCTGAGTCGATTGCAGGAAACCTATAAGTTCTTATAGGATTATCGCAATCAGAGACGGTCAGGAAGGTCGCCATGTCCGGTGTCCGCGTCAGCGTGGTCGAAGCCGCCGAGATGCTCGGCGTCCATCCGCAACGCGTCCATCAGCGCATCCGGGAAGGGTCCCTGCCCGCGGAGAAGGTCGGCCATCAATGGGTCGTCGAGGTCAACGACGTACGTCGGATCAAGCATCACCGTGGGCCGGGGCGGCCGCTGTCGACCAAGTCCGCGTGGGACCTGCTCGCCGTTGCCGCCAGCGATCAGGCCGCGGCGGAGCTCAGCCCGCCCGCCCGATCGCGTGCTCGGTCGCGGCTGAGACGTCTGCTCGAGCAGGCGTCCTCCGAGGACATCGACGATGCCGCAGCACAGGTCGTCCACGCCTTGCGCAATCGAGGTGTGCGGGCGCTGTTCGAAGCCTCGTCCCGCGACCTGCCCGACGTCCGTGACGACGAGCGCGTCCACCTTTCCGGTGTCTCGCTCGCAGCGGCGAACATGTCTGCCGCCGGCGTCGCCGAAGGATACGTGGCTGCCGACGACCTCGACGACCTCGTCGCGGACTACCTGCTGTCCCCTGCTCGTGACTCTCGAGCCAACGTCATCCTCCACGTCGTGGACTCCGACGAGGCAATCCCGGTCGCGCTGGGTGACCTCGATGAGGTGGCGTGCTCTCCGCTCGCGCTCGCGGCGGACCTGGCCGAGCACGACGGCGTCCGCGAGAAGATCGAAGCCATCCGTGTGATCGCCGACCTGCGTGCCGCGATCGTTGCACGGGAAGCCCACATCAGCGGAGCGGATCATGGCTGAGCCCGTCGAACTGCCTGCGATGAACGAGCCACAGAAGCAGTCGTGGCACGCCCTCATGGACCTCTACAACCGCATCAGCACCGACTGGACCCTCATCGGCGGACAACTGGTTCACCTGCATTGCGCCGAACGAGGCGCCACACCGACCCGCCCGACCAATGACGTCGACACCGTCGTCAACGTCCGTGCCTCCACCACCATGCTGGAATCGTTCACCGGTGCGCTGAAGGACATGGGGTTCACACCGGACACTTCGGGCGATGGCATCCAGCACCGCTGGCGGCGCGACCGGGCCCAGATCGACGTCCTCATCCCGGAAGGCATCGGCCAACGCGCGGCGGCTCGACTCGGCGCAGGTGGAGCCCCGACCATCTCCGCGCCCGGCACCACCCAGGCTCTCAACCGGAGCGAGCCCGTGCTCGTAACGGCCGACGGCCGAACCGGCACCGTCCTCCGCCCGAGTCTCGTGGGAGCCCTCGTCGGCAAGGCCGCAGCGCGAACCGAGATCGCCGCCGACCGTGCCAGCACACGGCACTGCACCGACTTCGTTGTTCTGGCCAGTCTTGTCTCGGCCCGTGACTTCCGGGAAGCCGCGTTGGTGAACAAGGACCGCACGCGACTGCGAAAGATGCTCACCTACTGCCGAAAGGACGACTCCGCAATGTCAGTGGAGAACGCCACCGAGGCTCTCGACCGACTCGAGCGTGCGGCGAAGCTGAACGACTGAGCCGTTCACCGGCCCGCGAGGTACGACAGCTGCGCGCGCACCGACCACTCGGCCGCCACCCACAAGGACTCGTCCACGTCGGCGTACACGACCTCGACGACCTTCCGCGGCAGGTCGGGGTCCTCGGCGACGTCGGGCGGCAGTTGGGCCGGGCTCAGCCCCAACCGCCCGAGGGCGGCCTCGACCTGGGCGAGGCGTTCGCGGCGGTGCACCACGTAGTGGTCGAGCACGGCGGCCGCGTCCGGCAGGACCGGACCGTGGGCCGGCCACAGCGACTGCGCCCGGCCGTCCGTGACGAGCGCACGCATCTTCGCGATGGAGTCGAAGTAGGAGCCGAGGTCGCCGTCCGGGTGGACGATCACGGTGGTGCCGCGGCCGAGCACCATGTCGCCGGTCAGCAGCGCGCCATCGGCCTCGACCAGCAACGACACCGAGTCGCTCGTGTGGCCGGGCGTCGTCAACACCTCGACCTGCAATCCGGCGACCGACAGCACCTCACCGTCGACGATCGGCTCCGAACGCCAGCACTGGTCGGGGTCCAGGCCACGCACGCCGCAGCCCATCCGCTCCGCGAACGAGCGGGCCGCCTCGGTGTGGTCGAGGTGGTGGTGCGTCACCACGACGGCCTCCACCTGCCCCGCGACGGCAGCGACCGCGTCGAGGTGGTCGTCGTGCAATGGCCCCGGGTCGACCACGATCGAGCGGTCGGCGCCGGGCTCGCGCAGGATCCAGGTGTTGGTCCCGTCGAGCGTCATGATCCCGGGGTTGGGCGCGAGCACGCAGCGCCCGCGGGCGCCGTACTCGCCGCCCTGCCAGGGCACGAACGCTTGGGTCACGACCTCAGGACCTCCGGGCCGCCACCAGCGGCCGCAGGTCGTCGGGCATCGACAGGGTGAAGCCGTCACCCAGCGGCTCGACCTCCGGCATGAACATCTCGACCGTGCGGCCCACGCTCGCCGCCATCACCTCGTCGAGATCGGCGTGGGTGCCGATCTCCAGGCAGGTGAGGTACGTCGGCGGGAGCATCGCGAGCTCGCCGCGATCGGCCTGGTCGGCAGCCTCGGCGGCCGGCAGCCACACGACCTCCGACGACTCGGTGGAGACGTCGCGGGTGCGCTGGCCCTCGGGCAGCCGGGCCGCGAAGAAGTAGGTCCGGTAGCGCTTGGGTTCGAAGATCGGCGTGAGCCAGCCGGTCCAGACGCCGAGCAGGTCGGTTCGCAGCACCAGCCCGCGGCGGGTCAGGAAGTCGGTCATCGACTCGGCGCGCGACTCGAGCGCCACCCGGTCGGCCTCCCACTCGTCGCCGGTGGTGTCCGCGATGACGTTGTCGACCGAGGTGCCGGCGAGCAGCACGCCCGACTCCTCGAAGGTCTCGCGCACCGCCGCGCACACGAGCGCCCGGGCGACGTCCTCGGTCGTGCCGAGGCGGGCCGCCCAGTCGGCCGGCGAGGGCCCCGCCCAGGCGACGGTGTGGTCGTAGTCGCGCGGGTCGACGCCACCACCGGGGAACACGCACATGCCGCCGGCGAAGGCCATCGTGGTCTGGCGGCGCAGCAGGTAGACCTCGGGCGCGCCATCGGCACCGGGCCGCAGCAGGATCACGGTCGCGGCGTCGCGCGGCTCGGCGGCCTCACGCTGCCCGTCGGCGTACTCCCGGGCGAGCGCGGCGAACTCCTCGGGCAGCGGGACCGGAGGGAGGGGAATCCTCACCCGACGACCTCGGCGATGACCTCGACCTCGACCGCCGAGTCGAGCGGCAGCACGGCGACGCCGACAGCCGAGCGCGCGTGCACGCCGAGCTCACCGAACACCGCGCCGAACAGCTCGGAGGCACCGTTGGCCACGGCCGCCTGGGCCGTGAAGTCCGGGGCCGAGGCGACGAAGACGCCGACCTTCAGGATGCGGATGCCCTCGAGCGTTCCGGTCACCGAACGGATCGCCGCCATCGCGTTGAGCGCACACTGGCGGGCGCACTCGTAGGCCACCTCGGGGGTGACACCGTCGCCGACCTTGCCGGTCGCGACGAGCACGCCGTCGCGCATCGGGATCTGCCCGGCGGTGTAGACCATCGCGCCGCTGCGGACAGCGGGGAGGTAGGCCGCGACGGGCGGCACGACCTCCGGGACGGTCAGTCCGAGCTCGGCGAGCCGCTCCTCCGCAGTCACGTCACTCGGCCGGACGCTTGAAGTACGCGATGTCGTTGCCGCCCTGGCCGGGGATGAGCGTGACGAGCTCCCACCCGTCCTGGCCGAAGTTGTTGAGGATCTGCGCCGCAACGTGGTTGAGGACGGGCGCTACCTGGTACTCCCACTTGGTCATGCTCCGCACGATACTCAGGCCGGTCGAGGCCGGCACCGCCGCCCGATCCCGGGCGGGCCGGGCACGCCACGGAGTGGCGCCCGTCACAACTTGTGCGACGATGCCGCCGTGAGTCTCGACAACGCCGTATGGATGTTGACCGGGCTGGCCGCGGTCGTCGTGCTCCTGACCAGGATGGGCCTCTCCTCGGAGCAGTCCCAGGCAGGCCACGCGCTCGTCCCTCTCGGGATCGTCCGGGCCCACACCATGGTGGGCGTCGTGGCACTGGCCGTGTGGATCTACTACCTCTCCTCCCCCGACGGGACCGTCGGTGCCGTCGCCCTGGCGGTGTGGTGGATCGAGGTGCTGATCGGCCTGCTGATCCTCACCCGGTGGATGTCGCGCCCGAGCAAGCACGCCGCCGATGCGACGGGCGACAGCTGGGCGCAGGGACCGGCCCTGTCGATCCTGGGCCACATCGGCATGCTGCTGGGCATCAGCTTCTTCACGTGGATCGTGCTGGCCGACAAGCTCGCTGCCTGAGCGCTGGTCCCCCGGAGCTGCCCTGATCCAGGTCCACCCGTGGTCTGACGCGCGAGCGCGGCCTGCCCTCTACGGTGGACCGGTGGCTCGACCAGACCGGCAACCGTGGCGCCTCGGCCCGCGGGGCGTGCGGTGGTTCGACCTCGGCCTCACCGCCTTCCTCCTGCTGCCCGTCCCGGCGTTCCTCCTCTTCGGGAACCCGCTCCACGGACTGCTGATGCTGGTCCAGATCGCTCCCCTGGCCGTACGGCGGCGGTGGCCGGTGCCCGTGTTCGCGGTCGTGGCCCTCGGCAGCGCCGTCCAGGCCCCTCTCGTCGACATCCCGCTGTGGAGCCAGGTCGCCTTCCCGATCGCGACCTACTCGGTGGCCCGCTTCGGCTCGGCCTGGTGGAGCGCGGCAGCGATGGCCACCGGCCTGCTCGGCGCGGGCATTGCCTCGGTCGTCTGGCTGCGCGGGTACGACGGCACGCAGCTCACCTTCCAGAACGTCTCCGCCTACTTCCTCACCATCGCCCTCGTCGTGGTCGTCGCATGGGCGCTCGGCACGCTCAACCGCGTCCGGCAGTCGTACGTCGATGCGCTGGTCGAGCGCGGACAGCGACTCGAGCACGAGGCGGCGCAGCAGGCCGCGCTGGCCGCGATCGAGGAGCGGCAACGGATCGCGCGCGAGATGCATGACGTCGTCGCCCACGGACTGACCACGATCGTGGTGCAGGCGGACGGGGCCCGGGCCGTGGCCGCAACGGATCCCTCGGTCGTCGTACCGACCCTCGCGACGATCGCGGACACCGGACGCGAGGCGATGGCCGAGATGCGCCGGATGCTCGGCCTGTTGCGCGCCGACGGTGCCGCGACCGCACCGCAGCCCCGGCTGGCCGACCTGGCCGGCCTGGTGGCCGACGCGCAGGGCGCCGGGACACCGGTCGTGGTCGACCTGCCCGACCCCGTGCCGACCGTCTCCGACGGGGTGGCGCTCACCGTCTACCGCGTGGTCCAGGAGTCGCTGACCAACGTCCGCAAGCACGCCGGTCCGGGCGCGTCGGCAGGCGTCCGGTTGCGGATCGACGACGGGACCGTGGTGGTCGAGGTCGACGACGACGGACGGGGCGCCGCGGCCCGCGACGACGGCGGCGGACTCGGGCTCACCGGCATGCGGGAGCGGGTCGGCGCCCACCAGGGCGACCTGACGGCGGGGCCGATGCCCGGCGGCGGTTACCGCGTCTGCGCGAGGATCCCGCTGTGAGCTCCGTGAGCGACCCGATCCGGGTGTTCCTCGTCGACGACCAGGAACTGGTCCGGGCCGGGTTCCGGATGCTCATCGACAGCCAGCCCGACCTCACG
>NZ_JBMCZA010000209.1:563-2820 GCF_048654705.1 Nocardioides sp. CPCC 206348 | reverse complement strand
GGAGCGGCCCGGTGCGCCGCAGGTCATCGTGCTCACCACGTTCGACCTCGACGAGTACGCGTTCGCCGCGATTCGCGCCGGCGCTGCGGCGTTCCTGCTCAAGGACGCGACGCCCGAGGTCCTGCTCGGCGCCGTACGGACCGTCCACGACGGCGAGTCGGTGGTGGCGCCCAGCACGACCCGTCGCCTGCTCGAGCACTTCGCCACCACGCTCCCGGGCCCGGCGGCGCCCACTCCCGACCAGCGCCTCGACGCGCTCACCGATCGCGAGCGCGAGACGCTCGTGCTCGTCGGCCAGGGCTTGTCCAACACCGAGATCGCGGCGCAGTTCGTGGTCTCGGAGGCGACGGTCAAGACCCACATCAACCGACTGTTGTCGAAGACCGGCTCCCGCGACCGGGTGCGGCTCGTCGTCCTCGCGTTCGAGACCGGGCTGGTCCACCCGCGGTAGGACGCCCGGATCAACCCGCGGCCTGACGATCCGGGCGCCGCTGACGACGAGGCTCGTCGGCATGACCTCCCTGCAGACCAGCCCCCCGACTCCCGTCGCCGACGCGGCCCTCGCCGCCAGCGCCCGCGGCCTCACCCGGACCTACGGCCGCGGCGACACCCTGGTGTCGGCGCTGCGCGGCGTCGACCTCGACCTGCCGACCGGCCGGTTCACCGCGATCATGGGCCCGTCGGGCTCCGGCAAGTCGACCCTGATGCACTGCCTGGCCGGACTCGACCAGCCGACCGGCGGCACGGTCAGCGTCGCCGGGCAGCCCCTGGAGTCCCTCGACGACGACGCGCTCACGCGGTTCCGCCGCGACGACGTGGGCTTCGTGTTCCAGGCCTTCAACCTGCTGCCGATGCTGACCGCCGAACAGAACATCTGGCTTCCCACCGAGCTCGCGGGACGTCCGCGCGCGGACCACCGCGGGCGCTTCGACCACATCGTCGCCACCCTCGGCCTGACCGACCGCCTCACGCACCGGCCGGCCGAGCTGTCCGGCGGCCAGCAGCAGCGGGTGGCGATCGCCCGTGCCCTGCTCACCGCGCCGGCGATCGTGTTCGCCGACGAACCGACCGGCAACCTCGACAGCACCTCGTCCGCCGAGGTGCTGTCGTTCCTGCGCGGCTCGGTGCGCGAGCTGGGCCAGACCGTCGTGATGGTCACCCACGAGGTCGACGCGGCCGGGTACGCCGACGACGTCGTCGTCCTCGCCGACGGCCAGGTCACGCACCACCTCCACGACCCGTCCCGGGCCGACCTCGTCGCCGCGCTCGCCGGCCGGAGTGCCTGATGCGCACCGTGCTCCTCGCCTCCCTGCGGACCCACACCCGGCGGTACGGCGCCGCACTGCTCGCCGTCGTCGTCGGCGTCGTGTTCATCGTCGTCACCGGGGCCCTGTCCTCTGCCGTGCGGGACGGACTGACCGCCGATGTCTCCGTGCCGTACAACGGCGCGGACGCCGTGCTCGACAAGCCGGCCACCGCCGACGCGACCCGCCTGCTGGAGGCCGCACCCGCGGCCGGCGCCGACGCGTGGCTGATCGGCTGGACCCTCCAGCAGGTCACCCATGACGGCAAGGTGGTGGACAGCAGCGCCGACATCGCGCAGGTGCCCGACCGTCCGGACCGGCGCTGGCAGGAGCTCGTCGACGGGCGGTTCCCCGCCCGGGCCGGCGAGGCCGTGGTCGACACCAACGCCGCCAAGGTGGCCGACGTCGGCATCGGCGACCGGCTCCGGATCGGGTCAGGCAGCGAGGCCCTCGACGTCGAGGTCGTCGGCCTGGCCGACTCGCCCTCGGCCTTCTCGGTGGCGTCCGTCTACGTGCTGTGGGAAGACCTGTCCCGGTGGGAGGACAGCCTCTACGTCAGCAGCGTCGCCTGGGCGGGCCCCGGCGGGCTGAGCGAGGCACGGGCGGCGATCCGGGACGTCGTACCGACGGCGGAGCCGATGAGCGTCCCGGCCTTCGCCCAGCTCGTCCAGAAGGAGATCAACAACGAGGTCGACATCATCGCGATCATCGTCCTGCTCTTCGCCTCCATCGCGCTGCTGGTCGCGGTGCTGGTCATCAACAACACGTTCACGATCCTCTTCGCGCAGCGTGCGCGGGACTTCGCCCTGCTGCGCTGCGTGGGGGCGACCCGACGCCAGCTCGTGCGCTCGGTCCGCCTCGAGTCACTCCTGATCGGCGTCCTGGCGGCGGTCATCGGCATCGGCGCCGGGCTGGGCCTCGGCCATGGCCTGGTCGCCTTCGTGCGGGCGCAG
>NZ_JBMCZA010000209.1:0-507 GCF_048654705.1 Nocardioides sp. CPCC 206348 | reverse complement strand
CGTCGCCGTCGGCGTCACGCTCGTCGCGGCCTGGCTCCCGACCCGCCGCGTGGTCAGGGTGAGCCCCCTGGCCGCGCTCCGCCCCGACGACAGCACGCAGGTGGGCACCTCCACCGGTCGCATCCGGCTTGCCGTCGGCCTGCTCGTCATCGCCGTCGGCGCGCTCGCGCTGGTCGTCGCCGTCCAGGTGACCAGCCCGCCGGCCCTCATCGCGGGCGGCACCACGACCTTCGCCGGCGTGCTCCTGATCGGCCCGGTGCTCGTACCGGCGCTGATCCGCGCCTTCGGTCACGTCACCGGCCGCGTCCTCGGGCCGGCCGGCCGGCTGGCCGCCGGGAACGCCGTCCGCAACCCGCGCCGGACGGCCGCCACGGCAGCATCGCTCCTGATCGGCGTCACCCTGACCACCGCGGTCCTGACCGGCATGGCCAGCTCCCGATCGGCGCTGGCGGACAAGATGGACGAGCAGCACCCGATCGACGTCGCGATCACCGGCACCGGTCCGTT
>NZ_JBMCZA010000208.1:5242-12523 GCF_048654705.1 Nocardioides sp. CPCC 206348 | reverse complement strand
CAGATCGCCAGCCGCCCCAGTCGCGCGGGCGTGGTCTGGGTGCGCTCCGGCCCGGCCGTCGCGGGAGCCGTGGTCCGCGCCAGCCTCCTGGCCGCCGCCACCGACATCGGCGGGCTCCTCACCGCGATCGGCCTCGGCCGCCGCGTCGACGCCCTGGACCGGGCCACCCGCGTCGCCGTCGGCCCCACCGTCGAAGGGATCGACGAACTGGCCCGCGCCTACCGCGGCGCCGAGGTCGCGCTGCGCGTCGCCCGGAACCGCGCCCCCGGAGAGGTCGTCGCGTGGCAGGGCCTCGGCCCGCTCGCCCTGCTCGGCGTCGCCCGTGACGACGACCTGTCCGCGGCGGTCATCGACCAGCAGATGCAGTCCTTCCTGGCAGACGCCGCGGTCGACGTACTCGAAACGGTGCGGATCTGGCTCGACGAGGCCGGCAGTGCCGGGCGTACGGCGGCCCGGCTGTCCGTGCACCGGCAGACCGTCTACCACCGGCTCGCCCAGGTCGAGAAGGCCACCGGATCGGACCTCTCGCGCGGCCAGGACCGGCTCCGGTTGCACCTCGCGCTCCACCTTGCTCCCTATCTGGGAGCGCGGAGGCCCTAGATTGCGCAGGTGCGCACCTCAACGAAGCTGAAGCTGGCCTTCGCGGCCCTTGCCGCCACCGACACCTGGCTCGCCGGCTCGAGCCGGCCGTCGGCGCACAAGGCGCGCTACGTCACCAAGCCCCTGCTCATGCCGGTCCTCGGCGCATCACTGGCGACGAACGAGAAGGCCGCCGGATCGCCGCTCCGCGCGACCACGCTCGCTGCACAGGCGGCCGGCTGGGGCGGGGACGTGCTCCTCCTGGGGCACAGCGACAAGGCGTTCGGCGCGGGCGCGACGTCGTTCGGGGTGGGCCATCTCGCCTACATCGCGGGCTTCCTGCGCAACAGCAGGGGCAGCGCGATGAAGGACAACAAGGTCGCGCTCGGTGTCGCGGGCATCTGGGCGGTCACCGCGCCCGGCGTGGCGTTCGCGGCGTACCGCAAGGACAAGGCGCTGGGCGCCACGATGCTCGGCTACTCCGCCACCCTCGCCGCGATGGTGGCGCACGCCAACCACCTCGACGCGTCGCTCCCCCGCAGGGCGCGCGTGCTGACCGCTGTCGGCGCCGCGACGTTCATGGCGTCCGACTCGATCCTCGGCGCACGCACCTTCCTCATCCCCAACCCGCCCGACCGGCTCGAGTCGGTCGTGATGGCGACCTACACCGCCGGTCAGTTCCTGATCGCCGAGGGCGCGGCCTTCCCGATCCGCCGCGGCACGTCGAGCCACCGCGTCACTTCCGGATAGATCGCCGCCTTGCCGGAGGTGATCAGCCCGACCGACAGCTCGCGTGCGGGATCGGCCCAGCCGAGGATGTTGATGTAGCCGAGGTGTCCGAAGGCGCCGGGTGCGTCGCCGAACAGCCCGACCTTGGGCGTGCCCAGCATGAAGCCGTAGCTGAACGGGATCGGCAGGGCCAGGCTGAGGTCGACCTCCAGCCGTGACTGCGGGAGCAGGGCGCGGCGGATGGTGCGTTCCTCGAGCACCCGGACGCCGTCCAGCTCGCCACCACAGCGCAACATCTCGAAGAACCGGCTGAGCTCTTCGGCCGTGCTCACGACGTTGGCGGCGGGCAGGATCCCGGTCAGGTAGCGGGGATCGTTGGAGATCCGGGTCGCCTCGTCGGGCGCGACACCACCCAGCGCGCGGGTCAGGAAGGTCGACACCGGCGGCACCGGCGGCGGGCCGGTCGGGTACGCCAGCCCCACCTTCGCCACGTCCTCGGGGGCGACACCGTAGTTGGTCCAGCGGAAGCCCAGCGGGTCGAGGATCCGGTCGGCCAGCACCTCCCGGATGCTCTGCCCGGTCACCTCGCGGACGACCTCGCCGAGCACGGCACCACCGGACACCGCGTGGTACGCCTGCCGCCGCCCCGGCCGCATCACGGCCCTGGAGTCGTACATGAGCTCGCGGTGGTACTCCCAGTCGTCGATCCGGTCCATGTCCAGCGCGCCCTTCGGCATCGCCGGAATCCCCGCACGGTGCGACAGCACGTGCGCGATGGTGATCCCTTCCTTGCCGTGCCGGGCGAACTCCGGGAGGTACTCCGCCACCGGGTCGGCGATGTGGAGCAGGCCCTCCTCGTCGAGGCGGTGGATCAGGGTCGCCGTCACGGCCTTGGCCGCGGAGAAGATGCAGAACGGCGTCTCCGGGGTGGCCAGCTCCTTCTCGGCGTCCGGCCCGTCGAGCGGCCCGTTGCCGCGCGCGTGCCCGATGGCCCGGTTGAGTACGACGACCCCGCGTCGGCGTACGCACAGGCTGATCGCCGGGTGGATGCCGCTGCGATAGAGGCCACGGACGCCGTCCCAGATCGTCTCGATCCCCTCGACCGTCATGTCGACCGAGGCGGGATCGGCCTCGTCGCCGATCGTCGTCACCGACGAGAGCGGGCGAGGGATCCGGGCGCGCCGCAGGGGGTCAGGGACCCGGGCCACGTCATGGAGGAGCACGGAACGGCGCATGGGCTCACCGTAGTGGCGGAGAGCTGATTGCCCCTAGGGTTGGGGCTTCCAGCACCAACTGATCTCGGGGGACATGTCATGGCCAAGAAGGTTGTCCGCGTCGAAAGCGATGCCAGGGACACGGGCGGCGCCACCACGGGCAGGGCCGACGCCGGCCCCACCTGGACGCCCACACCGGAGGCGAAGGGCAAGGCCACGAAGCTCCGCCTTGTCGCCGGCGGCCTGTGGGCGTTGGCCATCGGCGCCGAGGGATACGGCATCTTCGGCCTGCTGCGCCAGGACCCCGTGAAGATGGGGCTCCTGATCGGACTGATCGTCGTCATCGGCCTGCTCGCCGTCGGCGGATCGCTGCTCTGGAAGAAGGCGAACCGCCTCGACCCGGCGTCGAAGGCCGACACCGTCCGTTTCTTCGTGCAGAACCAGCTCGGCGCGATCATCACCGTGATCGCGTTCCTGCCGCTCATCGTGCTGATCCTGATGAACAAGGACATGAGCCCCAAGCAGAAGGCCCTGGCCGGTGGGCTCGGCGCGATCGTGATGATCGCCGCCGCCGCGGTCGGCGTCGACTGGGACTCCCCGTCGGTCGAGCAGTACACCGAGGAGACCAACCAGGTCGAGGACATCGTCGGCGACAACCTCGTCTACTGGACCGAGGCCGGCAAGGTCTTCCACCTGTGCCCCGAGGTCTCCGACCTCCAGCGTGAGTCCAAGGACAACAAGATCTACTCGGGCACCGTCGCCGAGGCGCACGAAGCGGGCAAGAGCCGCTTGACCAAGGAGATCGCCTACGAGTCCCGGATCTGCGGCTTCGACGACCCGGGCGACGGGCCGACGGACGCGCCCGCCGAGGACGCGCCCGCCGAGGACGCCAGCTAGCGGTAGGTCAGCAGTTCCCGGTCGTGCTCGACGTGGGTGTGGCTGTTGTACGACGACAGGTTCAGCCCGCTGCGCCCGTTGATCACCTTGGTGACCCCCGTGTTCACCGCGACCCGGTTCAACGACCCCCACAGTGACGCGTCGCCGGCCAGCATCAGCGATGCCGCCAGGCCGATCGGGCCACCGGAGCTGACCACGAGCACGGTCCCCTTCTCGGAGCCACGCTCGGCCATCCGCGCCAGCGCGCCCTCGACCCGGCTGGTGAAGGCGGGGAAGGACTCGGCGTACTCACCGTCGAAGCCGCCGCCGATCCAGCGGGCGGTGGCGTCCTCGAAGACGGCCTGGAACGCGGCCTTGGGGTGGCGGGTGCGCGCCAGGTCGGCCACCATCAGCGTGCGCGAACGGTAGAGCGGCTTGAACACCTCGACCACGTGCTGGAAGTCGAACTCGTCCCAGCCCGGATCGACCTCGACCGGGACGTCGAGCTCGAGTCCCTCGATGATGCCCTCGGCCGTCTCGCGGTGCCGGCGGAGCTCGCCGCGGATGATCAGGTCGGGGCGGATCTCGCGGTAGGCGAGCTCTCGCCCGAGCACCCGCGACTGCAGGTGGCCGAGGTCGGACAGGGCGTCGTAGTCCTTCTTGCCGAAGGACGCCTGCCCGTGCCGGACGAGGTAGCCGATCCGCATCAGCCGACCTGCTTGATGATCGTGAGGCAGCGGCGGTGCAGGACGTGCGAGGCGATCCAGAAGCTCTTGAACGCCGGGTTGCTCGTCTGCTTGTGGTGGTAGCGGTAGTAGATCTGCTGCAGGATCACGGCGAGCCGGAACATCCCGAAGACCTCGTAGAACGCCCATTCCTTGTCGGTGAGCTCGAACCCGGACTTCGCCAGGTAGTAGTCGACGACCTCCTTGCGGGTCAGCATCCCGGGCAGGTGCGTCGGCTGGCGGCGGAATTGGCGGAACAGCTTCGAGTCGTCGGCCTGCACCCAGTAGGACGTGACGGCACCCAGGTCCATCAACGGGTCGCCGAGGGTCGCCATCTCCCAGTCCAGCAAGGCGATCGGCCTGGTCGGGTCGGCTTCGTCGAGCACGACGTTGTCGAACCGGAAGTCGTTGTGGATCAGGCAGGTCGCGCGATCAGCGGGCTGGTTCTGGTCCAGCCACTTCATGACCTTCTTGTACGACGGCACGTTCCACGTCTTCGCCTTGCCGAAGCGGCCGATCCAGCCACCGACCTGGCGGGCGACGTACCCCTCGCCCTTGCCGAGCGTGGTCAGGCCCGCCGCCTCCGGGTCCACCGCGTGCAGGTCGACGAGCAGGTCGAGCACGTTGGTGCACAGAGCGCGCACCTGCTCGGGCGTCAGGTCGAGGCCCAGCTCCTTGCGCGGGATGTGGCCGGCCACGCGCTCCATGACGTAGAACTCCGACCCGATCACCGAGTCGTCCTCGCAGAAGGCGACCATCGGGGCGACGTACGGGAAGACCGGCGCGAGGGCGGACTGGATCCGGTACTCGCGGCCCATGTCGTGCGCGCTCTTGGCCTTGGTGCCGGCGGGTGGACGGCGCAGGATCAGGTCCTTGTCGTCGGTCTTCAGCAGGTACGTCAGGTTCGACGCACCGCCCGAGAACTGCCGCACCTCGCGGATGTCGCGCCCCAGCCAGGCGGCCACGGCCGCGACGTCGAAGGCGTCCTCCTCGCGGACCGCACTGGCCGCGCCGATCTCTTCACTCACTGCGCGCTCACACCAGCTTTCGTACGACGGACAGGGGCAGGTGCTTCATGGCGTGGCCCAGCGGCACCCACGGCCAGGCGGGGACGTACGCCTTGGCCTTGCGCTTCTCGATCGCGTCCACCATGGCACGCACGCCGGTCTTCGTGTCGACCATGAACTTCGTCTTCTGCTCGACCTTCGCGTTCATCTCCGAGCGGATGTAGCCGGGATAGATGATCGACACGTCGACGCCGGGGACGTTCTCGTTCTGCAGTCCCTCGGCCAGTGCCGCGACACCGGCCTTGGTGGCGGCGTACGTCGTGATCGTCTTGCGCATGCCGCGGATCGCGGAGATCGACGAGATCATCACGAGGTGGCCGCTCTTCTGGGCACGGAAGATCTCCATCGCCGCCTCGGTCTGCGCGAGCGCGGCGACGAAGTTGGTCATCGCGGTCTGGCGGTTCGCCTGGTAGCGCCCGGTGCCGAGCGGCGCGCCCTTGCCCAGGCCGGCGTTGATGACGACGCGGTCGACGGTGCCGAACTCCGTGGCGAACTCGTGGAAGACCCGGAAGACCGCGTCGTCGTCGTTCACGTCGAGCGCCTTGAGGACCACGCGCGCGTCCGGGTGGGTCGCGGAGATCTCGGCGGTAAGTGCCTCGAGTCGTTCCGTACGACGCGCACACAGGCCCAGGTCGTAGCCCAGATCGGCGAACTGACGGGCCATTTCCTCACCGAGCCCCGAACTGGCACCCGTGATGACGATCGTTCCCTTGCTCATGCCCCTGCTCCTGACTGGCCTTCGGTGATGGTCTTGATGCGAGCACCGAACTTGCGCTGCTCGCGGTCGTACAACGGTCGGGCGAAACGCTTGGTCCAGGCCGCCTTGCGGGCCGCCGGGTCCGGGAGGATCACCATCGCCTTCCTGTCGAGGCCCTTGAGGACCGCCGCCGCCACCTGTTCAGCGGTGTACGGCGACTTGTTGATCAGGCGTGCAGCGATGGCATCCATGGCAGCGTCACTGCCGGCCAGCGACTGGGCCAGCGGCGTCTTGATGAAGCCGGGGCACAGGGCGGTGACGTGGATGCCGTGCGGGTCCAGCTCGTAGGACAGCGTCTCACTGAGCGCCACCACACCCGCCTTGACCGCCGTGTACGACGACATGGCCGGCGGGTGCACGAGTCCCGCGAGGGACGCCGTGTTGAGGATGTGACCACTCCCCTGCGCCTTGAACATGGGCGTGAAGGTCCGGCAACCGCGGACCACACCGAGCAGGTTGATGTCGATGACCTTGCGCCACTCGTCGAGGCTCACGACGTCGATCCGCCCGCCCGTGGCGATGCCGGCGTTGTTGACCAGGATGTCGAGGCCGCCCCAGTTCTCCTCCACCCAGGCCAGGGCCGCGGCCCAGTCGTCGTCGGAGGTGACGTCGAGCCTGATGCCGTCGGGGACCTCGGTCAGGTCGGCCACGAGGACGTCGTCCCCGCGCGCCCGGAAGGCAGCGGCCATGGCCGCGCCGAGGCCCGAGGCCCCACCGGTGATCAGGACACGCTTCTTGCTCATCGGGTCTCCACTCCCTTGCTCCAACCGGCGTTCAGGTCCTGCAGCGTTGCATCCGGCACCGGCACGTCCCCGTCCAGGGCGAGGGAGCTGCCGGTGAAGTTGACGTCGTAGTCGGCGCCTCCCGTGGTGGTCGGCAGCCGCAGTGTCACGGGCGCCCCGACCTGGTCGACCTCCATCTCGGCCATGGCCAGGCCGAGGTCGTACGGCGCCGCACCCTTGACCGGGTACAGGTTGACATGGGCGAACTCGTCACCGGAGACGACGACGTTCGCACCCGCCCACTGCGGATCTGCCCACAGCGCGATGGCGAGGGTCCAGTCCTTGCCGCCGCCCTGCGGCTGGATCACCGAGATGTGCCGGCCGTCGACGTCCCCGAGGGTCCACGCAGACCCGACCTCGAGGTAGACGTCGGCCGCGCGCTCGCGCAGCAACCGGTCCAGCCGCTGGCCGTCGGTCGGGCTGGCCGCCTCGAACTCGAAGCGTCCGCCGTTCGTGACGCTGAGCAGGCCGGGTTCGTCGGCGAGGGCTTCCTCGACGACCTCGAGGGCATCGGCCCGGTCGTTGCGCGGGAGTCCGGCCTTGACGTCGTAC
>NZ_JBMCZA010000208.1:4464-5152 GCF_048654705.1 Nocardioides sp. CPCC 206348 | reverse complement strand
CCGCCGAGAGGAGGGCGGCCTCGTCGGTCAGGTCGTCGCCGGGCTCGGCGAGGTAGCGCCAGTCCGCGACAACGGCGTTCACGCTGGCGTTGCCGGCGTCGGCCAGTTGTACGGCGACGGTCTCCGGGCGACCCTTCTCCCCCGGAACCACCGTGATCGTCGCGTCCTTGCCGAACTGTCCGTCGAACCTCTCGACCTCGAGCTCACGCGCCAGCGCCATCGACGCACCGACGCTGATGGCGTGGGTGCGGGGACCGATGCGGCCCCCGATGACGGTGTCGACACCGGTGTCGGTGTCAGCCCCGGTGTTGGCCAGGGTCACCTGGATCGTCACCTTCGACTCGCCGGCGAAGTCCTCCAGCGCACCGGCGACCGCCGTGATCTCCTCGCTCGTCGCGTCGCCCTCGATCTCCACGTCGACGTCACAGCGCTTGCTGAACTCGTGCGTGAAGCAGTGCACGTCGTGGTTCGCAACGGCCAGCCCGCCGAGGGCGGAGTCGAGCTCGTCGAGCTGGACCGGGTCCTCGCCCGCGCAGCCGCTCAGCCCCAGACCGGTCAGCAGCAACGCGCTCCCGAGCACGCGCGCTGCGGTCACCGGGTGACGCCGTACTTGCCCAGCTCGAGGCGGGCCACCATGCCGAGGTGGACCTCGTCGGGGCCGTCGGCGAGCCGCAGCGCGCGGGCGTTG
>NZ_JBMCZA010000208.1:4050-4392 GCF_048654705.1 Nocardioides sp. CPCC 206348 | reverse complement strand
GCGGCGACCTTGATCTGGCTGACCTCGCTGATCGCGTTCATCGGGCCGCCGACGTCCAGCTTCCACGCGGCGTTGAGCACCAGGAGGCGGGTGGAGTCGATGGCGATCCGGGCTTCGGCGATCCGCTCGCGGTTGCCGCCGAGGTTGACCAGCGGCTTGCCGAAGGCGATCCGGTCGGTGCCGCGCTGGCAGGCCAGCTCGAGGGCCTTCTCCGCGAGGCCGATCAGGCGCATGCAGTGGTGGACGCGGCCGGGGCCGAGGCGGCCCTGGGCGATCGCGAACGCCTCGCCGGGACCGGCGATGAAGTTGGCGACGGGGACGCGGACGTTCTCGAACACGACC
>NZ_JBMCZA010000208.1:2803-3981 GCF_048654705.1 Nocardioides sp. CPCC 206348 | reverse complement strand
TCGGCGTCCGGGTCCGTGAGGCCCATGACGATGAGGACCTTGCAGTCGGGGTTGCCGACGCCGGTGATGAACCACTTGCGGCCGTTGATCACGATCTCGTCGCCGTCAACGACTGCGGTCAGCTCCATGTTGGTCGCGTCCGAGGACGCGACGCCGGGCTCGGTCATCGCGAAGGCGCTGCGGATCCGGCCGTCGAGCAGCGGGTCGAGCCACTCGTCCTTCTGCGCCTGGTTGCCGTACTTGAGGAGCACCTCCATGTTGCCGGTGTCCGGTGCGTTGCAGTTGAAGATCAGCGGCCCGAGGAAGGACCGGCCGGTCAGCTCGGCGATCGGGGCGTAGTCGACGTTGCTGAGGCCGGCGCCGCCGTGGGTGCCGTACTTCTCGGCGTACGGGCCCTCGTGGCCGGCGGGCAGGAAGAGGTTCCAGAGCCCTTGGGCGCGCGCCTTGGCCTGGAGCTCCTTGATGATCGGGAGCGGTGCCCACGGGTCGCCACCACGGTTGCGGATCTCCGCGATCTCGTGGTGGTACGCCGCTTCGACGGGCTCGACCTCGGTCGCGAGGAACTCACGCGCCAGCTCGGTGAGCTCCTGGGCGCGGGGGCTGGGTGAGAAGTCCATGGCTTGACCTTGTCACACTGTTGAGCAATGCTCAATAGCGTGGATGCAGATCACACCCGACGTCGCCTGTCCCCCGACGATCGACGCCGCCAGCTGCTCGGCATCGGCCTGAGCATGCTCGTCGAGAAGCCGATCCAGGACCTCTCCATCGACGCCGTGGCCGCCGAGGCCGGCATCTCCCGCGGCCTGCTCTTCCACTACTTCCCCACCAAGACCGACTACTACGACGCCGTCATCGGCGCCGCACTCCGCCGGGTCATGCGCAACACCGCCCCCGACGAGGGCGTCTCCCCTGAACTCGCCTGCGAGCAGTTCGTGTCCCGCGTCTACGCACAGATCGAGCGCCGCCGGGAGTTCTACGTCGCCCTGGTCTTCGGCAACGGCACGATCGCGGTCGGCGGCAACCGGCTGGAGTCCCACCGGATGACCGTCGCCCGACGGCTGATCGCGGCATTCGGACTGGACGAGAGCGCGGCTCCCGTGGTGCACGCCTGGACGGCGTACGTCGAGGACCGCGCCCTGCTCTGGTCCGGTTCGGACCCGGCTGACCGGGTGGCCCTC
>NZ_JBMCZA010000208.1:281-2793 GCF_048654705.1 Nocardioides sp. CPCC 206348 | reverse complement strand
GCGGCTCCCGTGGTGCACGCCTGGACGGCGTACGTCGAAGACCGCGCCCTGCTCTGGTCCGGCTCGGACCCGGCTGACCGGGTGCCGCTTGAGGTGGATGTGGCGCACTGCTGCAGGGCGCTGGACGCGTTGCTCGGGATCTAGGCGAGGGTGGCGCCGCCGTGGGTACCCTCGGACGGGTGACGACCTTCCGCGCCGAGGACCGCACCGACCCGCCCTTTGCATCCGACGAAGCAGCGACGCTGCTGGGGTTCCTGAACTACCAGCGGGACACACTGCGCTGGAAGTGCGCAGGCTTGACCCCCACCCAGCTCTCGACCTCCCTGGCGCCGACGACGATGACCCTCGGCGGCCTCCTGAAGCATCTGGCGGTGATCGAGGCGGGATGGCTCAACCAGTTCTTCGCAGGTGGCGTCGCCAAGCCCTCCTGGTTCGACGACCTGGACCAGGATGATCGGAACTGGTCGTTCACCTCTGCTGACGGTGCTGCACCGGACCAGTTGTTCGCCTGGTTCGACGAGTCGATCGCCGTCTCAGACCGGGTCATCGCCGATGCGCTGGCTGGTCCTGATGGACTGGCCACCCTGTCCGCCGAGGAGGAGGACGGGAATCGGATCTCGCTGCGCTGGATCGTGTGTCACCTGATCGAGGAGTACGCACGCCACAACGGCCATGCCGACCTGCTGCGCGAGTCCGTTGACGGGGCGACCGGGGAGTAGCCCTCACCCACAACGGCAGGCCCGCCGCTACCGCGTGACGCTTCCCTTCACCCACGCGGTGCACGACCGCTGGTCGAGCAACAGACGACTGGGGTGGGTCGTCGGACTGGCCGGCGCTGGCGTTCTTGTCGTCACCCGCGCGCATCCCCTGTTCGTCGAGGCCGTCCGGGCAGCAGTCACCGAGCCTCTCACCTCGCACTGACTCCATCCCGCCTCGTCAAAGAGACGGCAGCACAATGCGTTCCTACACGCCTTGGCGAACGAGGATCCACCGAAGCAGTTGGCGTGACGCCAGGTACCCGAGAACAACGCCAGGGACATACCCGACGAGCCCGTTCACTCCGATCGCCTCCGCCAACCAGTAGCCGAGACCACCGCCAACGACGAACGCGACGCACGCCACGAGTCCACCAAGTGCGATGCCTTGCCGCTCTGCCCAAGAGTGTTCGTGACCCACCGCGTCAGTGTTGCAGCCCATCGGAACCTGAGGAGGGAAACAGACACTCATGCTCTCGCAGCATGGTGGGGCGCTCCGGCCCGACGCGTTTGCTGTCACCCAGTGGCAGTGGATGCACCCAATCACCACTCATCCGCGGGTCGAGTTCGAGGGCCATGGAATCTCGCTTCCGACTTCTTCGTGAGCGCACCGAGCGGGCAGATCCGCGGTACGTTGCGCGGTGCCGCTTCGCGGCCCATGCCCTGACAGGAGACCCCATGCCCCACGACCCGAACCAGCCGACGATCGTCCGGCCCTTCACCCGCAAGTCCACCGTCCTCGAGCTGTCCTCGACCGTTCCCGGGCGCGCGTTCAAGGCGTTGATCGTGCGCCAGCTCCCGCCGGTGGCCACCGAGAAGGAGCGCCAGGAGCTGGAGGACCTTACGGTTGGCCTTCCGCTGGAGACCTTGGTGGAGCTGTCCGAGGGCAAGCTCACCTGGGGCATCGCCGACTCGGTCCTCGATCTGGCGAACCGCAAGCCGCATCGCGTGATCCATCGTGGTGTCGGTGCGGGCACGACCGCCCTGAAGAAGGTCGCGCGCAGGGTTCGCCGCTGACCCGACGGCCTTCGCCGGGGTCTCAGGCGGCGAGGTAGTTGATGAGCCTCTGGGTGAAGTGGAGTTCTGCGGGCGTGGGGGTCTGGTCGCCGGTGGTGCCGGTGACTCTCCGTGTTCCGGTCTGATCGACCAGGTAGTGCGCCCCGTGGGGATCTCGCCAGATCACGATCCCGGGGAAGGGTTGTCGTACCTCCCACCCCGCATGCGTCTTGATCCGGTGATGGGTCCTGGTCATTGGGCCGAGGTTCCCCACACCGGTCTCTCCGCCCTCGGAATAGGGCACGGCGTGGTCCAGATCCATCCGCCGACTGGTGTTGGCCGCGTAGGGGAACACGTCACCAGGATGGATCAGGTGCACTGCCTCACGCATCCGGGACGGGATCTCGTACGCATCAACGGGCGCCTGGTTGTTCAGGTCGATCACCGGTGCCACCCGCACGTTGCCACCCAGGCCCAGCCGGGCCACCTGGTGGCGGACCCAGTCGGTGGTGACCGGGCCGTGGCCCTCCAGGCGGGCGATGGGCGAGTCGCCGTACAGGTGCAGGTAGACCTTCACCCGCACCTTCACCGGCCCCACCGTTGGGTCGAGGTGCGCGGCCGGGTTCATCAGCCGCGCGACGGCCGCGACCCGGCGCTGGTTGGCCGACGCGTCGGGCATCGAGTCCTTCAGGTCCTCGGAGTCGGCGACCGCGTTGGCTGCAGCATCAATGCCTGCGATGGTGATCGCGTCAGCGTGGACG
>NZ_JBMCZA010000208.1:0-259 GCF_048654705.1 Nocardioides sp. CPCC 206348 | reverse complement strand
GGCCGTCACACGACTCCGCGACCTCGGCATCGACCCACGCCGCCTCCGACTCGGACAGCTCCCGGGTCGCCTCGGCAACGTGGCGGGCATGACCGGTACGCGCCTCACCGGCGTCGACCCGGGACTGGATCCGTGGGAGCCGCAGCTTGATGTCGACCGCGTCCGCGATCAACTTCTTCGCCCCGTACGGACTGGTCTGGATCCGGGCCCCGAACGCTGCCGCGGCGTACTCGGTGATCAACGGCGTCCCCACACCACC
>NZ_JBMCZA010000207.1:6652-6838 GCF_048654705.1 Nocardioides sp. CPCC 206348 | reverse complement strand
TTGTCGGCGTGGGCCGCCTTGCCCTGGCCGTCGCGCCACGCGGCGAAGGACTCCTCGTCGGCCCACTGCGTCACGACGAAGTAGCGCTGGTCTCCTGCGGTCGGACGGAGCAGCTGGAATCCGAGGAAACCAGGGGAGTTCTCGACTGCACCGGCGCGCGCAGCGAAGCGCTGCTCGAGCTCGGCT
>NZ_JBMCZA010000207.1:5579-6642 GCF_048654705.1 Nocardioides sp. CPCC 206348 | reverse complement strand
TTGTCGGCGTGGGCCGCCTTGCCCTGGCCGTCGCGCCAGGCGGCGAACGACTCCTCGTCGGCCCACTGGGTCACGACGAAGTAGCGCTGGTCTCCAGCGGTCGGACGCAGCAGCTGGAAGCCGAGGAAGCCGGGGGAGTTCTCGACTGCGCCGGCGCGGGCAGTGAAGCGTTGCTCGAGCTCGGCGCCGGCGCCCTCGGGAACGTGGATGGCGTTGATCTTCACGACAGACATGGGAATTCTCCTTGGTCGGTCAGGCAGTGAGTTGGTCGAGCAGGCGCCTCAGGCGCGTGCGTGGCCGCCCCAGTTGGACAGCTTCACCGCGATGTCGTGCAGGCGGTCCTCGCTCACACCAGCGACCTCGAAGGTGGCGTTGACGTGCGGTCCCGCCACCCGGCCGAGCTGCACCGTGGCGGCACCGTCGACGTGCTCGAGGATGCGGACCAGGCGGTTGGCGATCCGGCCGAGCTGGGAGGCGTGCTCGTCATCGAGCTGGCCGAGCGCCTCGGCCTCGCGGGCGTGCAGGGTCAGGCCCAGGGCGGTCCCGGCGTCATGGCGGGCGAGGACCCAGATCTCGTCCTCCCACACCACTGCGGTCGAGTTCGTGCCCAGGCTGTCGGGGTAGGTCGCTGAAGACTCCGGCATGTTGCCACTCTGCCACCCGCAATCGGAGCTGGAGGAGGCACCCCCTTTGTCGACATCCAAAGTCGAGTCAATTGGTCGAGTATGATCGGTCCATGTCCCTGGATGCTCTGGCCGTTCCGACGTACGACGACCCGCTGGTCGTCGTACCAGCGCCGGCTGCGGGTGCCGGCAACTGGGCGGGAGCGGCCAGCGCCGTCCTGGTCGACGGGACCTTCTGGCTGACCTATCGGGTGCGCCGGCCGCTGACGGACGGACGCGGCGTCAGTGTGGTCATCGCACGGTCTGCGGACGGTGAGAGGTTCACGACGGTGGCCGAGGTCCACCGCGAGGCCTTCGGCAGCGAGTCGTTCGAACGCCCGGTCCTGGTGCCGGTTCCGGGCATCGGCTGGCGGCTCTACCTGTCGTGCGCAACCCCGGAC
>NZ_JBMCZA010000207.1:5283-5569 GCF_048654705.1 Nocardioides sp. CPCC 206348 | reverse complement strand
GTTCCGACGTACGACGACCCGCTGGTCGTCGTACCAGCACCGGCTGCGGGTGCCGGCAACTGGGCCGGAGCGGCCAGCGCGGTCCTGGTCGACGGCACCTACTGGCTGACCTATCGCGTGCGCCGGCCGTTGACGGACGGACGCGGCGTCAGTGTGGTCATCGCGCGGTCCGAGGACGGTGAGCGGTTCACAACGGTGGCCGAGGTACACCGCGAGGCCTTCGGCAGCGAGTCGTTCGAACGCCCTGTCCTGGTGCCGGTTCCGGGCATCGGCTGGCGTCTCTACC
>NZ_JBMCZA010000207.1:1561-5273 GCF_048654705.1 Nocardioides sp. CPCC 206348 | reverse complement strand
GATCGACAGCCTGACGGCGGCGACGCCCGAGGAGATCCCGCAGGGTGAGCGCCGCGTGGTGCTCCCGGGTGACGAGACCGTCGCGGTCAAGGACCCGGTCATCGTGCAGCACGCGGACAGCTGGGAGATGTTCGTCTGTTGCCACCCGCTGACCGACCCGGGCCACGAGGACCGGATGACGACGCGCCTGATGCGAAGCGCTGACGGCCTGGCCTGGACCGACCACGGTGAGGTGCTCGCCGGCCAGCCGGGGGAGTGGGATGCGCGCGGCGCCCGCGTCACCGCCGTACTCCCGTGGCGGGTGGGTTCACCCCCGACCGCCCTGTACGACGGCCGTCCGGATGCCGAGTCCAACTGGTTCGAGACCACCGGGGTGGCGACGTGGGACGGCGACCGTTTCGTCCCGGCGGCGGGACCGCCGATCTCCTCGCCGCACGGCGACGGCGCGTGGCGCTACGCCAGCGCGGTGGCACTCCCCGACGGACGGACGCGCTTCTACGTGGAGGCCGCGCGTGCCGACGGCGCGCACGACCTCGTCACGCTGGTGCGTTAGGCGTCGACGCGCTTCGCCTGGCGTTGCGCGAAGGACCCGCGGTCGCGGGTCGACAGCCAGTCGGAGAAGTCCTCGCCGGTGAGCTCGGCGAGCAGGCCGATGTCGCCGGCAAAGGCGGGCAGCAGGCGCTCGCGCTGCTCGGAGGTGAGCGACGGCCGGTGGGCGTCGCGCGTCTGCAGGCGCGCGACGAGCGGCACGCTCGCGGCACGCCAGACCTCGGGCGCAGCGAACTGTCCGGCCCAGGCGCCGGCCCGGACCAGCGGTCCGACGACCCGAGGGCGCCAACCGGGGGCGACGTACGGCCGCGAGTTGTCCCGGGGGATCTCGCTCACCTGGCCCTCGCGGATGCCGAGGAACCGGCAGGCGCGATCGATGGTCTCGACCGGCTGGTCGACGATGTCGCGGTAGCGGACGACCAGCACCCGCGACTGCTCGACCAGCTTGAACAGGTCGCGGAACTGCTCGCCGTACAGCCCGAGCTCGCGGTAGCGCCAGAACGGCGCGTAGCCGGCCGCGATGCGCTCGTCCTGCCGGGCGAACGCGGTCTCGAAGTCGGCCTCCGGCTCCAGGCCGTCGGACCAGAGGTGCATCCAGTTGCTGTAGGCGCGGTCGATCGGGTCGCGGACCACGGCGATCAGCCTGATGTCGGGCAGGGACTCGGCGATCCGGCGCTGGGCGCCGCGGTGCCACAGGTAGAACGGGGTGCTCTCGCCGCGCACGGCGTCGGGCGGAGCGGGCCGGAACAGGTCCGTGTAGGCGTCGGCCTGCCAGATCCACTCGCGCTGGGAGTGGCGGTCGCCGGGGCCGCCCCAGTGTGGCGGCGGGGCGTTCTCGCAGAGCCAGTACTTCGGCTCCTTCGGCGTCGTCACGAACACGTCGGGGTGCGCGGCGAGGGCGAGGTGCAGGGCGCTGGTCCCTGCCTTCGGGGCGCCGACGAGGAGGAAGTCAGGCCGGGGCTCCCGATCCATAGTCATGTACATCAGTCTAGATACTTTTGTACGAACCCGCGAGCGCCTGTCCACGGCCGGGCGCGAGCCTCCTAGGCTGTGGTCCGTGACGCTCGCCAACATCCCGCCCGCACCCGAGCTCCCCGGAGCCCGCCACCTGCACTCCGGCAAGGTGCGCGACCTCTACGAGATCACCGAGGGACCGCACGTCGGCCAGCTGCTGATGGTCGCCAGTGACCGGATCTCGGCGTTCGACTGGGTGCTCGGCACGACGATCCCCGACAAGGGCGAGATCCTCACCCGGATGTCGCTGTGGTGGTTCGAGCAGCTGGCGGAGCTCGTGCCGAACCACATCGTGTCCACCGACGTGCCCGACGAGGTGCGCGGTCGAGCGGTGATCTGCGAGAAGCTCGCGATGTTCCCGGTGGAGTGCGTCGCCCGCGGCTACCTGACCGGCTCCGGCCTGCGTGAGTACGACGCCAGCGGCGAGGTCTGCGGCATCCCGCTGCCTGGCGGCCTGGTCGACGGCAGCCGGCTGGACGCGCCGATCTTCACCCCGGCCACGAAGGCCGAGCTCGGCGACCACGACGAGAACGTCTCGTTCGAGGCCGTGGTGGCCACCGTGGGGGAGGCGTCGGCGACCACGCTGCGCGACCTGACCCTGCAGGTCTACGGCCGCGCCGAGGAGATCGCGCGCGAGCGCGGCATCCTGCTCGCCGACACGAAGTTCGAGTTCGGCGCGCGGCCGGACGGCACGGTCGTGCTCGCCGACGAGGTGCTGACGCCCGACTCGAGCCGGTTCTGGCCGGCCGACCTGTGGCAGCCGGGCCAGCCGACGCCGTCGTACGACAAGGACGTCATCCGCAAGTGGCTCTCGTCCGCCGAGTCCGGTTGGGACAAGGCCTCGGGGGAGGCGCCGCCTGCGTTGCCCCAGGAGGTCATCGACCTGACCCGGTCGAAGTACCTCGAGGCCTACGAGCGCCTCACTGGTCAGCGGTTCTGACCAGCCCCGCCCACTGGGCGGGTGCACAAAGCACGGGGTGACGTTGTGGTCACGAGAACAGTGACCCGGGTCACGGCGGGACAGTAGGTTTTCGCCATGACGAACCTCGCCGGCTTTCTCGAGAAGAGCGCCCACGACTTCCCCGACCGCACCGCCATCGTTTTCGGTGACACCCGCCTGTCGTACCCGCAGGTCAACGGTGCCGCCAACCAGGTCGCCAACCTGCTCGTCGAGCGCGGCATCAAGCCGGGCGACAAGGTCGCCCTGAGCTGCCCCAACCTGCCCTACTTCACGATCGTCTACTACGGCATCCTCAAGGCCGGCGCGACCGTCGTGCCGCTCAACGTCCTGCTCAAGGGCCGCGAGGTCGCCTACCACCTGGCCGACTCCGACGCGAAGGCCCTCTTCGCCTTCCAGGGCACGCCGGACCTGCCGATCGGTGCCGAGTGCCACGCCGGCTTCGAGGCGACCGAGGGCTGCGAGAACTTCTTCGTGATCACCGCCGACCCGACGGCGCCGTCGCCGATCGAGGGCACCGAGACGTTCGGGCAGGCAGTCGGGTCGCAGCCGCCGACGTTCGAGACCGTCGACGTCGATGACGACGACACCGCGGTCATCCTCTACACCTCGGGCACCACGGGCCAGCCCAAGGGCGCCGAGCTGCGGCACCGCAACATGCGCGACAACGCACTGACGGGTGAGTCGCTCTTCGGTGCGGACTCCGCGAACCCGGACACCTACCTCTGCGTGCTCCCGCTGTTCCACTCCTTCGGCCAGACCGTCATCCAGAACGGCGCGTTCGCCTACGGCGGCACCGTCGTACTGCTGCCCCGCTTCGAGGCCGCGCCCGCACTGGCCCTCATGCTCAAGGAGAAGGTGACCTTCTTCGGCGGCGTCCCGACGATGTACTGGGGCCTGCTCGGTGCGCTCGACGACACGGTCGACGTCCAGACGCTCGCCGCGAACCTGCGGGTCGCCGTCGCCGGCGGTGCGGCACTGCCCGTCGAGGTGCACCACCAGTTCGAGGAGCGCTTCGGCGTCACGATCCTCGAGGGCTACGGCCTGTCCGAGACCTCCCCGGTCGCGAGCTTCTCGCGCTTCGGCGAGACGCCGCGGGTGGGCTCGATCGGAACGCCGATCCCCGGCGTCGAGATGAAGCTGCTCGACGGCGACACCTGGGACGAGGTCAAGGACCCCGAGGGGATCGGC
>NZ_JBMCZA010000207.1:1429-1551 GCF_048654705.1 Nocardioides sp. CPCC 206348 | reverse complement strand
GGAACGCCGATCCCCGGCGTCGAGATGAAGCTGCTCGAGGGCGACACCTGGGACGAGGTCAAGGACCCCGAAGGGATCGGCGAGATCGCCATCAAGGGCCACAACATCATGAAGGGCTACTA
>NZ_JBMCZA010000207.1:0-1419 GCF_048654705.1 Nocardioides sp. CPCC 206348 | reverse complement strand
TCGCGATCAAGGGCCACAACATCATGAAGGGCTACTACAAGCGCCCCGATGCCACGGCTGCGTCGATCAGCGAGGACGGCTGGTTCCGCTCCGGGGACCTCGGTCGCAAGGACGCCGACGGCTGGTACTACATCGTCGACCGGTCCAAGGACATGATCATCCGCGGCGGTTTCAACGTGTACCCGCGCGAGATCGAGGAAGTGCTGCTCACCCACCCGGCCGTCTCGCTGGCCGCCGTCATCGGCGTCCCGCACGACAGCCACGGCGAGGAGATCAAGGCCGTCCTCATCCTCAAGCCGGGCGCCACCGCCACCCCCGAGGAGATCGTCGCCTGGAGCAAGGACCAGATGGCGGCGTACAAGTACCCGCGCATCGTCGAGTTCGTCGACGCGCTCCCGATGACCGCCACGGGCAAGATCCTCAAGCGCGAGCTGTCGTAGTCCGCAACCGGACGCGATGCACGGGCCACGGCCCGCGGTCACTAGACTGCGGTCCGTGGCCCGAGTCGTCGTTTCCGTCATGCCGAAGCCCGAGATCCTCGACCCCCAGGGGAAGGCGGTGCTCGGTGCCCTGCCCCGACTCGGCTTCACCGGCGCAACGGACGTCCGCCAGGGGAAGCGGTTCGAGATCGAGTTCGCCGGTGAGGTGACCGACGCCGTCCTGGCCGAGGTGCGCCAGATGGCCGAGACGATCCTGTCGAACCCGGTGATCGAGAACTACGCCGTGAGCGTCGAGCAGTGAAGGTCGGGGTCGTCACCTTCCCCGGCTCCCTCGACGACGTCGACGCGCAGCGCGCGGTCCGCATCGGCGGCAACGAAGCGGTTGCCCTGTGGCACGGTGACGCCGACCTCAAGGGTGTCGACGCGGTCATCCTGCCCGGCGGCTTCTCGTACGGAGACTACCTCCGCTGCGGCGCCATCTCGCGCTTCGCCCCCGTGATGACCGAGGTCGTCGCCAAGGCCCAGCAGGGCATGCCCGTCCTCGGCATCTGCAACGGCTTCCAGATCCTGTGCGAGTCGCACCTCCTCCCGGGTGCGCTGATCCGCAACGACCACCGCAAGTTCGTCTGCCGTGACCAGCTGCTGCGCATCGAGAACAACAACACCCCCTGGACCTCGGCCTACGAGCAGGGCCAGGAGATCCGGATCGTGCTGAAGAACGGCGAGGGCGGCTTCGTCGCCGACGCCGACACGCTCGCCCGGATCGAGGGCGAGGGCCAGGTCGTGGCCCGCTACCTCGAGATGAACCCGAACGGCTCGCTCAACGACATCGCCGGCCTCACCAACGAGCGCGGCAACGTCGTCGGCCTGATGCCGCACCCCGAGCACGCCGTCGAGGAGCTCACCGGCAGCGGCCTCGACGGGATCGGCTTCTTCGCCTCGCTCGTCGAGCGCACCTTCGCCTGAGGTCTCGAGGCGG
>NZ_JBMCZA010000206.1:18149-18746 GCF_048654705.1 Nocardioides sp. CPCC 206348 | reverse complement strand
AAGATGTACGACGGCGAGCGCTGCAGCATCGTGACGTGGCCCGCCGTACCGGCCATCGATGGCACCAGGGTGACGGCGGTGGCGCCGCTGCCGATCACGACGACCTTCTTGCCGGCGTAGTCGAGGTCCTCGGGCCAGTGCTGGGGGTGGACCTGCTGGCCCTGGAAGTCCTCGGACCCCGGGAACGTCGGCAGGAAGCCGGCGTCGTGGTTGTAGTAGCCGGTGGCGCTGACCAGGAAGCCAGCTGTGTACTCGACGGTCTCGCCGGTCGCTTCCCGCTCGGCGGTGACGGTCCAGCGGGCGTCGTTGCTCGACCAGTCGGCCGACACGATCTTGAGGCCGTAGTGGATCTTCTCGTCGATGCCGTGTTCTGCAGCGGTGTCGGCGATGTAGTCACGGATCGCGGCGCCGGGGGCGAGCACCTTGTAGTCGACCCACGGCCGGAACTTGTAGCCGAAGGTGAACATGTCGGAGTCGGAGCGGATGCCGGGATATCGGAACAGGTCCCAGGTCCCGCCCAGGCGTTGCCGACGCTCCAGCACGGCGATGGTCTTGCCGGGGTGCTGGCTGGTGATCTGGCAGGCGGTGCCGATGCCC
>NZ_JBMCZA010000206.1:17519-18139 GCF_048654705.1 Nocardioides sp. CPCC 206348 | reverse complement strand
GGCCGGAACTTGTAGCCGAAGGTGAACATGTCGGAGTCCGACCGGATCCCGGGATACTTGAACAGGTCCCAGGTGCCACCGAGTCGCTCGCGGCGCTCGAGGACGGCGATGGTCTTGCCGGGGTGCTGGCTGGTGATCTGACAGGCGGTGCCGATGCCGGACAGGCCGGCACCGATGACGACGACGTCGTAGTGGTGTGTGTTCATGCTCACAACGATGGGCGCCGGAGGCCGTCCAGGTCTTGACGGACGTGGACAGCCTTTTGGCTTTTCCGGACACCCCTCACTGGCTACTCCCCGGTGCCCGGGTCGATGACCGCGGACACCCGGCTCACCGCGTTGGCGGGAAAGCCTCCGCACTCGGCGTGCTCGCGCACCGCTGCCTCGTCCTCGGCGAAGTAGACGCAGTAGACCTTGTCGTCGGTGACATAGCTCTGCTGCCACTGCGCCCGGCCGTTCATGGCGGAGAGGACGGAGTTGGACTTGGCCGAGATGGCGTGCAGCTCGTCGGCGGACAACAGGCCGGCACCCGGCAGCTCACGTTCAATCACGTACTTCGGCATGACTACTCCCTGGATCGGGCGACCCCGGGGCGGGATCGCTACCGGAAACCTAGGAGCC
>NZ_JBMCZA010000206.1:17426-17509 GCF_048654705.1 Nocardioides sp. CPCC 206348 | reverse complement strand
ACCAGCTCGTCCGCGATGGCCCGGTTGCTCTTCCCGGATGCCAGCAGGCGGATCACCTCCAGCTCGCGGGCTGTCAGCCCGGC
>NZ_JBMCZA010000206.1:17295-17416 GCF_048654705.1 Nocardioides sp. CPCC 206348 | reverse complement strand
CGAGGGCGGTCCGCTCATCGGGCAGGCGACCCATTTCCGTGCTGGTCAGACGTGGGTGGTTCGACCCATCAGCCCGTGGTCGTAGGCGAACGCCGTCGCGGCCGAACGTGAGGTCGCGCCT
>NZ_JBMCZA010000206.1:836-17285 GCF_048654705.1 Nocardioides sp. CPCC 206348 | reverse complement strand
CGAGGGCGGTCCGCTCATCGGGCAGGCGACCCATTTCCACGCTGGTCAGACGTGGGTGGTTCGACCCATCAGTCCGTGGTCGTAGGCGAACGCCGTCGCGGCGGATCGCGAGGTCGTGCCCGTCTTCGCGAAGATGTTGGACAGGTGCCGGGCCACGGTCTTGGGGCTCAGGACCAGCTCGTCCGCGATGGCCCGGTTGCTCTTCCCGGACGCCAGCAGGCGGATCACCTCCAGCTCGCGGGCCGTCAGCCCGGCCGTCGTGGCCTCGCGAGGAACCGTCACGCCGAGCTTGTCGAAGCACGCCTGTGCGGCCGCCTCCTCGCGGGCAGCGCCGTCCGCATCGCCCAGCTCGGCCAGGGCCCGTGCCAGCAGGAGGCGGGTGCGCGCGGCCTCGAACGGTACGTCGAGCTCGCGCCATGCGTTGAACGCCAATCGCAGAGCCCCGAGTGACTCCACCGTTCGTCCCGCGGCGATGGCCACCGCGCCACGACAGCGGTGCGCTTCCGCGCGGAGACCGACGCTGTCGAACGTCTCGGCGATGGTGGTGAGCTCGTCGGCCGCGCTGTCAGCGGCGTCGACGTCGCCTGCTGCGAGCGCGATGTCGACCTGTGCAGCCATGAGGGGCGCGCGCTCCAGCCGGCTTCCGGCGTGCGAGGCGAGTGCGGCCGCGATCGATGCGGATGCCTGGGGGATGCGGCCCTGCGCCAGGCGCAGGAGCGGCATTCCGGGCTGCGGGTCCCGTCCGTAGTCGTGCGCCTGGGTGTAGGCCTGCTCCGCTCCGTCGAGGTCGCCGCGGAGCCGCCGTACCTCGCCGACCTCGTAGTAGGCGTCCGCGACGGCGAAGACGTCGATCCCGACCATGTCCTGACAGGCGCCGAGCGCTTCCTGCTCGGCTTCCTCCCACGCGCCGCGGCGTTGCAGGTTCTGTGCCCGGTGCACCCGGCAGATGCCCGGGAAGAGCGAGGCCAGCGGCAGCGGCTCCGACCAGCGGCGGGTGGCCTCGGTCCACTCCGAGGCGCGGCGCAGGTCGCGCAGCTCGTTGCACGCGTCCATCAGTCCGCAGTAGATCGCGCCCGTCCACAGCGGACCGAGGTCGTCCGACAGGGCAGCAACCATGGCCTCGTCGAGCAGCGCCAGGCCCTCGGCGACCCTGGCCTGCCGGATCCGCACCCGACCTTCGAAGTAGACGCCCAGGGCCACGAGGGTGGGGTCGTCGTGCCGGCGACCGAGGTCCTGCAGGCGGTGGGCCGAGGCCTCGGCATCGTGCAGGTCGCCGCCCATGAGTCCCGCTGTCCCGAGATACAGGGGGTACCCATGGGCGGCACTCTCCGGAAGCTGGTCCAGGATCCGCTGGGCGCGCCCGACCCAGCCAGCGCTCTGCGAGGCCTCGCCCAGCAGTCGCGTGTGGATGGAGAGGAGTACGGCGACGTGCGCGGCGCCCTCGGCCGGCTCGGGATACCCGCGATAGGCCTCGGTGTAGAGCCGGATCGACTCGTCCGTCCTGCCCAGCCACCAGGCCGCTTCCGCCTGGCCCTCGACGACCGATGGCGTGCGATCGGAGAGGGAGGCGAAGGCGTCGTACGCCGCCGACCAGTCCCGCCGTCGGCGGAACTCCTCGGCGTCCGCGAGCTCGGTCACCCTCTGACATTACGGCCGTTCATCGCGCGCGGACAGCCGTTCGGCTCACTCCGGAGCGAGTGACGCCCCGGGGAATCGACGTGCGTCAGCGGAGAACAGGGAACCGGTGGAGCAGTTCGGTCTTCTCGAGGCGGGCACCCAGCCCCCACGTGGTTCCGGCGCTGAGCAGGGCCAGCACGACGAGCGTGATCGCACCGAGCAGGTGGTCATCGAGCACCGGGTTGTTCTCGGGCGGCAGGACGACGGTCCACATCATCACGTAGAGCAGTGCGCCGGAGCCGGCGGCCAGGCGCATTGCGACGCCGAGAGTCAGTGCGAGGCCGATGCCGAGCAGGGCCAGCATGAAGAGCGTGTCGGCCCAGGCGGCACCGGCGATGCTGTTGTAGAAGCCCTTGAAGGGACCGTCGGCGCCGAACGCGAGGAACCCCTCGGTGGGGCTGCCGCCGTGGATCCAGGCCGCGTCGCCGAACCGGTCGAGCGTGCCGGTCTGGTCGTAGCCCGTGTGGAAGCCGAGTGCGAAGACCTTGTCGACGAAGGCCCACAGGAAGGTGAGCCCGAAGCCGATCCGGAGTACGGCGACCGCGCGGGCCGCCGTACCCGTCAGCCGGACGCCGCGGGAATCACCGGTCGTGGTGGTGGGGGTGATGTCGTGCTGGATGACCGCCATGGTCAGGACCTCCTCAGTTCTTCGTGCTCCCCAATCTGTCGCGCACGGCTGTCGGTGGTGAGGGCCAAAGGTCCTGTCACGGCCTGTCGATCGTCCCGGACCACTGCTGCCCCTGATCGACCCGGTCGTCAGGGCTCCGGCGGAACCACCAACGTGCCCCGAGGCGACAGGGAAGTCCGTCACAGCGGAAACCGGTGAATCCGGCACGGAAAGGGTGTTTCACATCGACGTGGTGCTGCTCCTACGGTCGCGGGACCGGCCATGTCGACCTGGTGGACGTGGCACCCCAACTCTTCTCGAGGTCTCCGTGTCGCACCGTCCCCTCTCGCGCAAAGCCCTGGCCGCACTCTGCGGGCTCATCGTCCTCGTCCTCGCGACGGCCGGCCTGGTGCCCGGCGCCGCTCCTGCGGCCAGCGGGGTCGCCGCAGCGAGCGAGCCGTACCTCGTGGGACGCGGCATCGCCGACGTCACCGGGCAGCCGGCCGAGAACGGCATGCTGGGCTACGCCGACTTCGCGCAGAACACGTCGGGGATCCACCTGCGGCAGCGCTCGCGCGCCTTCGTGATCGTGGACCGTGCGACGGGCGAGCGTGTCGTCCATGTCGTCGCCGACACGGGAATGATCTTCCAGAGCATCCGGGACGCCGTACTCACGCGCCTCGACCAGCGCCTGCCGGGGACCTATTCCGAGCGCAACGTCATGCTGACCGCCACTCACACCCACGCAGGGCCGGGCGGCGACTCGCACCACAATCTCTACAACCTGACGACCCTCGGCTATCAGGGCAAGACCTTCGAAGCCCTGGTCAACGGGATCGTCAGCTCCATCACCCGGGCCCACGCCGACCTGGCTCCGGCGGCACTGACGCTCTCGACGAGCCAGCTGAACAACGCCAGCGTGAATCGGGCCAGGACCGCCTTCGACCGGAACCCGGCTGCAGACAAGGCGATGTTCCCCAACGCCATCGACCCGCAGTCCACCACCTTGCAGGTGCGCCGGGGCGGCGTTCTCGACGGAGTCATCAACTGGTTCCCTGTCCACGCGACCAGCATGTCCACCCACAACACACTGATCAGCCCGGACAACAAGGGTTTCGCGTCCTACCGCTGGGAGCGGCAGGTCAAGCAGGTCGACTACGTCGGCCAGACGGATCCGGCCTTCATCTCGTCCTTCGCGCAGACCAACGCGGGCGACATGTCGCCGAACCTCAACCTGCATCCCACCGACGGACCCACCGCGGACGAGTTCGAGAACACGCGGATCATCGGCACGCGGATGTACGACTCCGCGTCCAAGGGCCTGGCCACCAACGTTCGCACCGTCACGGGCGGCGTCGACTCACGGATCGTGTACGTCGACATGGCGGACGTCGACGTGAGCGGCGCCTACACCCCCGACGGCAAGCCGCACAGCACCTGCAGCGCAGCTCTGGGGGCTGGGTTCATCGCTGGCAGCACGGAGGACGGTGGCGGGGGCCTGCCGATCCACAGCGGGCAGGCCGGCGGCGACCCGTTGTGGAGCGGAATCGCCGATCTCCTGTACACCGCCAGCCCGGAGCTCAAGGCCTGCCAGGCGCCGAAGGAGGTGCTGCTCCCCGCCGGCTCGCTCGACCTCGTGCAGCAGAAGCTGCCGGTGCAGCTGATGCGCATCGGCGGGCTCTACCTGATCGGGATGCCTGCCGAAGTCACCATCGTCTCGGGGCTGCGGCTGCGGCGCACGGTCGCCAGGATCGTCGGCGCCGACCTGAAGAACGTGCTGGTGCAGGGCTATGCCAATGCCTATGCCCACTACCTGACGACACCCGAGGAGTACGACTCCAAGGAGTACGAGGCAGCCAGCACGTTGTTCGGCCGCTACGAGCTCCCGGCCTTCATGCAGGTCACGGCAGGCCTGGCCACGGCGATGAAGGCCGGCTCCCCGGTCGAGCTCGGCACCAAGGAGCGCGACCGGAGCGGCGAGCAGATCCCCAGTCTCTCCGGCGCCGTCGTCATGGATGCCCCGTCCCTGGGGCACGGCTACGGCGACGTCCTCAAGGCCCCGTCCGCGTCGTACCCGATCGGCGACCAGGTCTCCGTGACCTTCGTCGGTGCGCACCCCAACAACAACCTCCATCTCGGCGGGACCTATCTCGCGGTGGAACGCAAGGTCGGTTCGGCCTGGGTGCGGGTGGCCGACGACGGCGACTGGTCCACGAAGTTCCGGTGGGCGCGTGAGGGCCTCGCGGCGTCCAGGGCCACGGTGACGTGGGACATCCCGGTCGGCACCCCGACGGGCAGCTACCGGATCCGCTACTTCGGGGACGCCCGGAACCTGTTCGGTGCGATCAGCCCGTTCACGGGCACCAGCCCGGCGTTCGTCGTCACGCAGTGAGCCGGTGGACCCCGACGGGCGAGGGCACCCAGCGTGCCCTCGCCCGTCGGCCCCACAGACGTCGCTCAGACGTCGTTCGCGAGGATGTTGTCGATGTTCCTCTCGGCCAGCGCGGTGATGGTGACGAACGGGTTCACCGTGGTGTTGCCGGGGATCAACGCACCGTCGATGACGTAGAGCCCGGTGTATCCGTGCAACCGGCCGTAGTTGTCGGTCGCCTTGTTGAGGACCGCGCCGCCGAGCGGGTGGTAGGTCAGGCCGTCCTGCCAGACCTTGTAGCCGCCGAAGAGGTCGGTGCGGTAGATCGTGCCTTCCTTGCTGTTGATCTTGTCGAAGATGGTCTTGGCCATGTTGATGGAGTCCTGCTTCCAGGCGGTCTGCCAGGACAGGTCGACCTTGTTGGCCGCGGCGTTCCAGGTGAACTCGGCACGCCGGGTCGTCCTGGTGATCGCCAGGTAGAGCGACGCATAGGTCTCGATGCCGGTCGGCAGGGGAGCGACCTCTGCGAAGGCACCGCCGGCGTCCCAGTTGTCGATGCCCGAGCAGGGAATCGTCGACTGCAGGGTGCCGGTCGCGTCCCACATGTGGTTGGCGCGACCGACCATCACGTTGCCGTTGTCGCCCCAGCCCTTGCCGACCTCGTTGTTGAGGGCAGGCAGGGCGCCGGTGGCCTTGAGCTTGACCAGCAGCTTGCTCGTGCCGACGCTGCCGGCCGCGAAGAAGACCTTCGCCGCCGTGACCGTCTTCGTCGTGACCACGTTGCCCGAGGTGTCGATCTGCTCGATCGTCACCGTGAAGCCGCCACCGGACGCCGGCGTCACCGAGGTGACCCGGTGCAGCGTCGAGACGTTCACCCGTCCGGTCGCCAGCGCCTGCGCGAGGTAGGTCTGGACGAGCGACTTCTTGCCGTGGTCGTTGCCGTACATGACCTGGCCGTCGAGCGCCGAACGGGTGACCGTCCCGGCCTGTTCGGCCTTCATGTAGTTCCAGTCGTAGATGTCCGGGACGAACGTCCACGCGAAGCCCGAGCGCTGTGCGTGCTTCCGTCCGACCCGGGCGTACTGGTAGCAGCTCGCGGTCTCGAACCATGCCGGGTCGATGGAAGAGACGCCGAGTGCGGTGTTGGCCCGCGGGTAGTAGGTGTCGTACATCTCCGTCGCGTCGACCGAGGGCAGGATCGAGTTGAAGCGCGACTGCTTCGGGGTCACCGCCATGCCACCGTTGACCAGCGAGCCGCCGCCCACGCCACGGCCCTGGTAGACCGTGATGCCGGCGAACTCCTCCGCGTCCAGGACGCCGGTGTACCTGGTGATGTCGGTGTCGATCGGGAACCCGAAGAAGTTGCTGACCGGTGCCTTGGTCTTGGTGCGCAGCCAGTAGGCCCGCTTGTCCGGGGAGGTCACCTTCGGGAAGATCTTCCCGTCAGCGCCGGGGGTGTCCCAGGACATGCCCATCTCGACCATCTCGACCTGTACGCCGGCCTGCGCGAGGCGCAACGCGGCCACCGCGCCGCCGTACCCGGTCCCGATGACCAGCGCCGGAACCGAGGCGCCGTTCCCGATCGCGGCCGCACTTGCCCGCCCCGGCATCGCGGCGGGCAGTCCTACCGCCGCGATGCCGAAGGCCGAGCCGGTGCCGGCCAGGAATCCGCGCCGGGAGACGCGGCTGCGTCCCTTGCCCGGCGTCGTTGTGTCCTGCATGTGATCTCCCTCACGTTGTCGGACGAAACAAGAACATGTTCTACATGTCCGACGGGTGAGGCGTCACCCCCTACCGGGTGGTAACCGTGGGGCGAATTCTTTGGACATCTGTCCAGTCGGGCGCCCAGAAATTGAGCGTTCTGGCGGGCCGTGGGTGGCGGCCGGAAGGTCGATCAGGTGCTGGCTTGAGCGATCCCGACGATGAGGGGCCGCACGATCGGCGGGGCCTTGAGCATCCGGTCGTGCTGCAGCTCGGACACCGTGAAGCCCGACTGCTCGATCGAGGCGAGCGTGTCGCGATTGCAGTGACAGCCGTGTCCGACGCGGACCTGCACGCCGTGCAGGCGGTCCTGCCAGCGAGCCAGCCCGGGGTCGTCGGAGCGGACGTGTTCGAGGAAGAGCAGCGTCCCGTCCGGCTTGAGCAGTCGCCGGATCTCGGCGAGTGACTTCGCCGGGTCATCGACCGTGCACAGGACCAGGGTGGAGACCGCGAAGTCGAAGCTCGCGTCCGCGAACGGCAGCTTCTCGGCCGGCGCCCGCGTGACCAGTGCCTGCAGGGTGGAGGCGGCCAGCTTGTGCTCCAGTCGGCGGGCCATCGGCTCCTCCGGCTCGGTGATGACGAGCTCGGTGATGCCGTCGCGGTAGTACGGAAGGTTCGCGCCGGTGCCGCCGCCGATCTCCAGCACCCGCCCGCTCGCGCGGCCGACCAGCGCCTCGCGGTGCGCCCCGAGCACGGACTTCTCGACACCGGCCATGATCCGGTCGTAGCCAGCCGCGAAGATCCGTCCCCACATGCTCATGTCAGACCGCCTCGAGCGCGATCGGCACGCCGTTGAGGTGCGCCATCCCGGCCAGCCGCTCGACATCGGCCACCTTGCTGGACGTGAGCTGGTTGACGTTGCTGCCGCCCGCCTTGTTGGCGCGCTCCCAGCCACCTCCGACGTGGCCCCAACCGTGGGGTACGGCGACCGTGCCGACCCTGACGTCGTCGGTGAGCAGCGCGGTCGTCTCGATGACGCCGTGCTCGGAGCGGATCCGGACCTGGGCACCGTCGGCGATCCCCGACGTGGCCGCGTCGGTCGGGTTGATCCGGGCCCGGTGCTCGCGCTTGCCCTTCATCAGCAACTCGCTGTTGTGCATCCACGAGTTCTGGGAGCGCAGCTCGCGCAGTCCGATCAGCCGCAGCGGGTACGCCGCGTCGTCGACGTGCCGGTCGCCCAGGCGGGCGAGCTCGGCTGCGATCTCCGGGGGATCGAGGCGGACCTTCCCGCCTCGGTGTCGCACCGCGTGCTTGAGCTGCCCGGTGGCGGCGTGGTCGCCCAGCACGATGCCGTGCGGGTTCTTGCGCAGCCTGGCGGCGTTGAGCCCGCCGCGTCGCAGGCCGAACCGGTCGCCGTACGGGCCGAGACGCAGGAGCGTCTCGATGAGGGCGCGCGGGGTCAGCCAGACGGGGGAGAGTCGATGGGCGAGGGCGACCGGCCTCCCCACGTGCCGCAGCGGCCCGAGCATGAACAGGGCGACGCCTGCCCGGCGGGCGATCTCGTCGACGATCTCCCACTCCTGGCGGGCTTCGCCGTACGGCGTCACGACCGCCTCGGTCGACTGGAAGAAGGGCGTCGGGGCCGCCGACGCAATGGCGATGGGGAAGTCCTCGCGTTCGAGGAAGGTCGTCGAGGGCAGGACGTAGTCGGCGTGCCGGTTGGTGTCGTTGACGTAGAGGTCCAGGGACACCAACAGGTCGAGCTCGGGCAGCGCCGCGGACAACGCCTCGCCGTTCGGGACCGAGAGGACCGGGTTGCCGGCGACGAGGAACATCGCCTTCATCTGGCCCTTGCCCGGGGTCGTGATCTCGTCGGCCATCAGGGCTGCGGGGAACGATCCGAGCACCTCGGGGAAGTCGCCGAGCCGCGAGCGCTTCGTGTCGTACGACGCCAGGCCGACCCGTTCCGCCATCTCCTCCAGGGGGATGGCGCCGAGGCTGAACAGCGTGCCGCCGGCGCGATCCAGGTTGCCGGTGACGATGGAGAGCACGTCGATCAGGAAGCTGACCAGCGTGGCGTGTCGGCCCAGGCACGCCCCTGTCCGGCCGTACGCCGACGCGCTCGGCGCCGTGGCGAAGTCCCGCGCCAGCTGCCGGACAGTGGCCGCGGGCACGCCGGTGATCGCTTCCGTGTCCTCGGGCGACTGTGCAGCCGCGGCCGTGCGGATCAGGTCGACACCGCGGGTCTGCCGCTGGAGCGCGGCCTCGTCGGCCAGGCCCTCCTCGAAGATCACGTGCAGCAGTGAGAGGAGCAGCCACGCGTCGGAGTCGGGGTTCACGGACACGTGCTCGAAGGCGCGGGCCGTCTCGGACCGACGCGGGTCGACCACGACGACACGGCCGCCGCGCGTGGTGATCGCCTTCAGGTGGTCCTTGATGCGCGGCGCGTTGATCGCGCTCCCGTGCGAAACGAGCGGATTGGCGCCGAGGACGAGCAGGAAGTCGGTGCGGGGGAGGTCCGGGAACGGCAGCTGCGTCAGGGCGCCGTACAACAGCTGGCTGGCGACGAAGCGGCTGTTGATGTCCTGCGAACCGGCCGAGTAGAGGTGGTCGGACCCGAGCCCCTTCATGAAGCCCGCGACCCAGAGGGTGGTCGAGTAGGAGAAGGCGCTCGGGTTGCCGAAGTACATCCCGACCGCCTTGCCGCCGTACGTCGACCGGATCTTCCTGAGCCGGGACGCGATGTCGGACAGGGCGTCGTCCCAGCTCACCTGCTCGAACTCGCCCGACGCGTTGCGACGGAGCGGATGCAGCACGCGGTCGGGGTCGTTCTGGACGTCGGTGAACGCGATCCCCTTCGGGCACGCCTGGCCGCGCGAGAGCGGGTGGTCCTGGTCGGGGCGCAGCGAGAGCAACCGACCGTCCTCGACCGTCGCGACCAGACCGCACAGGGGCTCACAGATCCGGCAGTAGGTGACCTTCTGTTCCACCGTCATTCGAGCAGTGTTGCGGATCGGGGGCCCGCGGGCCATGGTCACTCCGTGCACGCGGGGACGACCCAGCGACTAGCGTGGCCCGATGAACGACGACGAACATCGCAATCCGTCCGAGGTCTCGTCACGGCGCAACTGGTTCGACGAGTTCGCCGCCCGGGCCCAGGACGTCGCGTCCCGTGACCTGTTCTTCCTCGCGATCGTGGGTCTCACCCTGCTGTGGGCGCCGAGCTACTTCCTGCTGCACTCGCTCGACCACTGGTACATCGCCTTCGTGCTCCCCGCGGAGATCCTCACCCTGTTCCTCGTCGTGCTGCTCGAGAACCACAACCGCCGGTCCGAGCAGGCGTTGCACCGCAAGCTGGATGCCTTCGCCGCGGTGCTCGCTGCGATCGCAGCCGACTCCGACTCCGAGGAGGTCCAGAAGCACGCCAAGGAGCTGCGCGCCGCGGTCGGTCTGCAGGATCGCGAGAGCAGCGACTGAGCTTCAGTGCCGGCAGAGCTCGAACGCCCGCTCGGCCATCGGCAGCGCCAGCACCCGGTCCGCGGGCACCAGCCCCACCCGGGTACGACGATCGAGCAGGTCGTCCACGTCGGCAGCGCCTTCGTGGGTGATGCCGAAGACCAGCTCCGCGAGCGTGATGCCCTGCGGGCCGGGGGCCAGGAGCTCGTGCTCGGGCAACCCGGTCACATCGACCGCGTTGGACAGCACCAGTGCGGCCTCGGTGCCGAATCGTCGTACGAGACGGGCGGGGGCTTCGAGCTTCGCGAGCTCCTCGCGGGGCGCGGCGCCCAGCAGCGGCAGGTTGCGCGTGACGCAGGGTGCCGCAGTGAGGGCGACGGCGTCGACGGCGTCCTCGGCCATCTGCCGGTAGGTGGTCAGCTTGCCGCCGACGACGGTCACGACGCCGGTCGGTGAGGTGAGCACGGCGTGCTTGCGCGACAGGTCGGCCGTCGCGCCGTCGGAGTCGAGCAGCGGCCGGAGTCCGGCGTACGTGCCGATCACGTCCGAGCGCCGGAGCGGCTTCTCGAACGCGGCGCCGACGACGTCGAGCAGGAAACCGATCTCGGCCTCGGTGCCCTGGGGGACGTCGGGGATCTCGCCCTCGGTCTCCTCGTCGGTCAGGCCGACGTAGATCGTGCCGTCGGGCTGGGGGAGGGCGAACACGAACCGGCTGGTGGTCCCGGGGACGGGCACCGTGAGCGAGGCGGCCAGGCCGGGCAGCGTCGACTCCCGGAGCACCAGGTGCGTGCCGCGCGACGGCTTGAGCCTCACGTTCTCGACCAGGGTCCCGGCCCACACCCCGGTGGCGTTGATGACCGCTCGAGCGGTGACGCCGACGGTCTCGCCCGTCAGCTCGTCACGGAGCACGGCGCCCTTGCCCGTCGCGGACAGCACCCGCGCGCGGGTGCGCACCTCGGCCCCGAGCGAGGCTGCGGTCCGGGCGAGGCAGGTGACGAAGCGGGCGTCGTCCTCGAGCTGGCCGTCCCAGCTGAGCAGGCCGCCGCGCAGGCCGGACAGGCGCAAGCCAGGGGCGAGCCGGAGTGCCTCGTTGCGGGAGATCCGCCGCGGGCGGGGGAGCGTCTCGGCACTGGTGCCCGCGCTGATGCGCAGGGCGTCGCCGGCCCGGAAACCGGCCGAGGCGAGCGCGGCCTGCGCGAGGGAGACGCTGGTCATCAGCGGCAGCAGCATCGGCATCGGGTGGCTCAGGTGCGGAGCGGTCGACTCCATCAGGATGCCGCGTTCGACCGCGCTCTCGTGGGCCACGCCGACCTGGCCGTTGGCGAGATAGCGCAGGCCGCCGTGCACGAGCTTGCTCGACCACCGCGACGTGCCGAACGCGAAGTCGTGGGCGTCGACGGCCAGGACGGTCAGGCCGCGCGAGACGGCGTCGAGGGCGACCCCGGCGCCGGTGACGCCGAGCCCGATCACCAGCAGGTCGACCGAGGCGGGTGCGTCGGCCAGGCCGGGCCGGAGGCGGGTGGGTGACGACGTCATGGCGCGAGGTACCTCCGGACGAGAGTCGTGAGTTCGGTGTCGAAGTCGGCCTGGGTCAGGTCGTCGTCCTGCATCGTGTGCGCCGAGATCGCGAAGCCGTGGGCGGCGAGCATGAGGGAGCGGGCCAGCAGCAGCGGGTTCCCGGCCCGGACCTCGCCGACGGCCTGTGCTTGCGCGAGGCGGTCGGCAAGGGCGCCGATGATGACGTCCTGGGAGCGACCTCGCCGGTCGATCAGGTAAGGCAGCAGCTGCTCGGGGTCGACGTCGATGATCCGGCGGAACAGCTCGTTCTCGCGCAGCACGGACACCGCGGCAGCCAGCCGGCGCGCGATCACGTCGAGCACGCTGTCGCCGTCTTGCTCGACCTCGTTGACGACCTCGTTGACGACGCCGTCGATCTGCGCGACCCACTCGCGCGTCATCAGGTCGGCGAGGATCGACTGCATGTCCGGGTAGGCGCGGTAGACCGTCATCCGGGACACGTCGGCACGACGGGCCACGTCGGTGAGGGTGGCGCGCTTCCAGCCCACCGTGAGGATGACCTCGCGGGCTGCGTCGAGGAAGCGATCCTTGTTACGAACTGACGTCATGTGTCACACTGTAACGCATGACCCGAGAAATGCACCCCCAGCGCTGGGGCGACGCCAGCCACGCCGGTCCCCTCCCGGAGTCCACCCAAGGTCTCGTGGAGCTCGCGTTCGGCGCGCTCGACACCCCGGCCGTGGAGTCGGTCAGCGTTCCGGCCTCGGGCCTCCCGGACGACCTGCTCGCCGGCCTGCGCGACGTCATCGGCGCCGCCCATGTGCTCACCGACGACGAGACCCGCCGCCTGCGCACCCGCGGCAAGTCGACCCCCGACCTGCTCAAGGCCCGTGCCGGTGACCTCACCGACGCCCCGGACGTCGTCGCGCGACCCGGCAGCCACGACGAGGTCGTCCAGCTGCTCGCGTGGGCCGTCGACCACCACGTCGCCGTCGTCCCCTTCGGGGGCGGTACGTCGGTCACCGGCGGTCTCGTCGCGCGCCGTGAGGGCTACGCCGGCCTCGTCAGCCTGGACCTGATCCGGCTCAACCAGCTCGTCAGCGTCGACCCGATCTCGATGACGGCGAAGCTGCAGCCCGGCATGCGCGGCCCCGAGGCCGAGGCCGCCCTCGCCGAGTTCGGCGTCACCCTCGGGCACTTCCCGCAGTCCTTCGAATTCGCCACCATCGGTGGTTTCGCCGCGACGCGCAGCAGCGGCCAGAACAGCGCGAGCTTCGGCCGCTTCGACCAGCTGGTCGTCGGCCTCAAGGTCGCCACGCCCGTCGGTGAGCTGGTCGCCGGCTCCTCGCCGCAGAACGCCGCCGGCCCCGACCTGCGCCAGCTCCTGCTCGGCTCGGAGGGCACCTTCGGTGTCATCACCGAGGTCACGGTGCGGGTCCGCGCGATCGCCACCGAGACGGCGTACGAAGCCTGGCGCTTCGAGTCGTTCGCCGCCGGTCAGGCCGCGATGCGCCACCTCGCGCAGAACCAGCTGCTCCCGACCATCATCCGGCTCTCCGACGAGACCGAGACGGCCCTCAACCTGGCCAGCCAGACGGCCGTCGGTGCGGAAGCCGCCACCGGCTGCCTGATGATCGTCGGCCACGAAGGTGCCTCGATCGCCAACAAGCGGACCGTCGTCACCGAGGCGCTGACCGCCCTCGGCGGCGAGCCGCTCGGTGAGGAGCGCGGCAACGCCTGGCTCGCCGGGCGCTTCCACGCGCCGTACCTCCGCGACTCGATGCTCGACGTGGGTGTCCTGGTGGAGACGCTGGAGACGGCGACGTTCTGGTCCAACACCGACCGCCTCTACACCAGCGTGAAGGCCGCGCTCGAGGCCAGCCTCGGCGAGGGCACCCTGGTGCTCTGCCACGTCTCGCACGTCTACGAGACCGGTTGCTCGCTCTACTTCACGGTCGCGGCCAAGCAGGGCGACGACCCGCTTCCGCGCTGGCTCGCGGCCAAGGCGGCAGCGTCCGACGCCATGATCGAGTCCGGTGCCACGATCACGCACCACCACGCGGTCGGCACCGACCACAAGGCCTGGTTCGCGCGGGAGATCGGCCCGGTCGGCGTCGCTATGCTGCGCGGCGTGAAGGCCACCGTCGATCCCACCGGGATCCTCAATCCGGGGGTGCTGATCCCGTGAGGTCGTTCTCCTTCCTCGTCAACCCGCTGTCGGGTGGTGGCGCGGCTCCGGCCGCCGTCGTCCCCGTGGCGCGGCTGCTCCGCGACGCCGGCGCCGAGGTCGAGGTCACGTACTCACCCGGCCCCAAGGCCACGCTCGACCTGGTCCGGGCCGGGGTCGCGCGCGGTGACGTGATCGTCGCCGTCGGCGGCGACGGCATGCTGTCGTCGATCGCCGGCCAGGTCTCGCAGGACAACGGGGTGCTGGGCATGATCCCGGCCGGCCGCGGCAACGACTTCGCCCGGATGCTGAAGCTGTCCGAGGACTCCGAGGCCATCGCGAAGGTGCTCCTCGAGGGTGCCGAGACGCCGACCGACCTGATCTCCGTGACGCTGCCGGGCGCCGAACCGCGCCTGGTGGCCGGTTCGGTCTACTCAGGTGTCGATGCGCGCGCCGGCGAGATCGTCGACAAGGTCCGCTGGATGCCGGCGAAGCTGCAGTACCCCTACGCCGCGGTGCACTCCCTGGCGACGTACGTCCCCTCGACGTTCACGGTCGTCATCGACGGTACGACGCACTCCTTCGTCGCGGCCACCGTCGTCGTGGCCAACTCCGGCTACTACGGCAAGGGCATGCACATCGCCCCGGACGCGTCATTGACCGACGGACTCCTCGATGTGATCGTCATCGAAGCAGCCTCGCGTCGCGAGATGATGAAGGCGTTGCCGAAGGTGTACGACGGCGCGCACGTCCTGCTCGACCAGGTGACCGTGCTGCGGGGGGCAACAGTGGAGATCAGTGGGAGTCCTTCCGTGCCCATGGGTGGCGACGGCGAGCCGCTCGGGATGTTGCCGACGTCTCAGGAACAGCCGGCGGTTGTGCGTGTCCTGCCCGGTGCCCTGAAGATCCTCACGTGAAGTTCCTTGACCACGAGGCCGCCCTCACGGTGATGGCCGACAAGATGGCCGAGCTCAAGCCGAAGCTGCGCGGCTGGCTGCACGCGGGGTCGGTCCCGTTCGTGATCGCCGCCGGCGTCGTCCTGATCGTGCTGTCGCCGACCGGGGAGACCAAGGCCGGATCGGCGGTCTTCATCGCGTCGGCGCTGCTCCTGTTCGGCGTCTCCGCGATCTATCACCGCGGCACGTGGAAGCCGGCGATCTGGGCGATGCTGCGCCGCTTCGACCACGCCAACATCTTCGTGCTGATCGCCGGCACCTACACCGCGTTCGCGATGCTCCTGCTCGACGGCACGTCCCGGGTGGTGCTGTTGGTCGTCATCTGGGGAGCCGCGGTGCTCGGCGTGCTGTTCCGGGTGTTCTGGACCGGCGCCCCGCGCTGGCTCTACACGCCGATCTACATCGGCATGGGCTGGGCCGCGGTGTTCTTCATCCCCGACTTCATCGACGGCAGCGAGAAGCTCGGTACGGCGGTCGCGATCGCCACGCTCGTCCTGGTCGCCTCGGGCGGCATCCTCTACACCCTCGGTGCGGTGATCTACGGCCTGAAGAAGCCGAACCCCAAGCCGGAGTGGTTCGGCTTCCACGAGGTGTTCCACACCTTCACGATCCTCGCCTTCGTCTGCCACTACGTGGCGGTGTCGCTGGCGACGTACGCGCTGAGGTGACTGGCGTCAGCGAGCGCTGAGCGGCCGACCCGTCACCGTGCGGATCGCGGCCGTCGCCATCCCGACGTACCCCCACAGCGACCGCAGTGACAGGGCGACCGAGAGCACCGTCCGGGTGCCGGTCGGAGCGGGCTTGCCGGCGAACCGGTCGGCCATCCAGCCGATCATCAGCGGCAGCGCCAGCGGGTGCAGGCTGAGGTGTTCGCTGAAGCGGTCCCGGACGTAGTGCACGGTCGCGCCGCCGTCGACGTACCGCTGTTGCTGACCGTCGACGTCCTCGATGTGGATGATCTGGTCATGGGTCGCCTGCGTCATCAGGACCGGACAGGCCGGGATCCGCTGGCCCAGGCGCAGGTCGTCGAAGACGTGCAGGACCTCGGGCGTGCCCAGCACGTCAGCCAGTGGCGCGTCGAGGTAGTCGTCGAAGTCGTGGTTGCGGTGGTGGACGACGGCCGCCAGCGTGCTGGACGTCTCGAGCCGCTGCAGGTGCCGCCTGCCCTCGAAGGAGGCGTGTTCCTGGATGACGCGGGCGAGCCCGGGGTAGCCGCTGCGCAGGCCCGCGACGACCATCGCCGGCAGCCCGGCGTGGAAGGTGCCGTTGAGCCGGATGAACGTCTCGGCCGGATCACCCACGGGCGCGCCGAGTGCGGCGCCGACGATGTTCAGCTCCGGTGCGTACTCGGGTGCCATCTCGGCGGCCCAGGACGAGGCCATGCCGCCGCCGGAGTAGCCCATGAGGCCGACGGGCGTGGAGGCCTGGAGTCCCAGCGGCTCGAAGTCGAGGGCGGCCCGGACGCCGTCGAGCACCCGGTACCCGGGCTCGCGTGCGGCGCCGAAACGGCCTAGAAGGCCCTCGTGGTCGCACAGCGACAGTGCCCAGCCCTTGCGCAGCACCCCGGCCAGCAGGGCGAATTCCAGTGGGGGAATGGAGCCCCATGAGCGGGCGCCCTGACGCAGGGCGTACGACGGGAAGGCCTTGCCCGAGATCGCGTCGATCGCGCACTGGTAGGCCAGCAGCGGTCGCGGTTCGTTCGGGTCGGCGCCCTCGGGGAGCACCACCGTGGTGACGGCCGCCTCGGGTGCGCCGTTCAGGTCGGTGCTCCGGTAGACCAGTTGCCATGCCGACACCTGCTGGGGGATCAGGCCCAGGAACGCCAGTTCCACCTCGCGGGAACGGATGATCGCGCCCGGGGCGAGGAGGCCGAGACCGGTCGGTGCGACCAGGAACGGATCGTCCTGGGGGAGCAGCGGGCGGGCGGTCTTCGCGTCGGCAGCGGGGGCCGAGGCCTGATCGGGCAGGGGTTGCACGACGTCATACAAGCATTTGC
>NZ_JBMCZA010000206.1:199-787 GCF_048654705.1 Nocardioides sp. CPCC 206348 | reverse complement strand
GGCGGTTGGTGGGGCGGTTGGTGGACGGCGACCGAGGTGCAGCTGCCCACCTGGCCGACCTCGGCAAAGTGAGTGATGCTGGTCACACCTGCTCCCGCTGTGATCCGAGGCCCCATGCTCACGTTCGACGACCTGACCGCCCTCAGCCTCGACCAGCTGGCGGAGCTCTACGCCGGCGGCACGGTCCCCGACGACTTCGCCCTGGCGCTCGACGACAAGCCCAAGGGACGCATGGTCGCGGTCCGTGGCCTTGACAGCGTCCCGGTCGTCAACAAGGTGATCGACATCTTCGCCAGGCACCCGCTGTTCCCGTGGGACGGCAAGACGATGGACGCCACCAGCGAGCAGACCGCCGACGGCATCAACCGCATCCAGGCCGGAGCCAGGATGAACTGGTTCCCGTTCAAGACGAGCGTGCAGCCCTCATCGATCGACGGCGAGCCGACGATCGTCCTGGACTACGAGCAGAAGGGGAACCCGATCCTGATCAAGAAGATCCACGACGAGATCCGGGAGGTCGCCCCGGGCATGTACCTCGGCCCCGCCATGGCCAAGGTCGGAAAGGGGAAGCCGCCGGTGCTCGTGCTC
>NZ_JBMCZA010000206.1:0-155 GCF_048654705.1 Nocardioides sp. CPCC 206348 | reverse complement strand
CGGTCGCGGGCGATCGCCTCGGGGAGCACGTCCTCGACGATGGTCAGCAGGCTCTGTCGCAGCAGCAGGTGGACCTGCTCGCGGCTCAGCTTCTTCTTGATCAGCCACTCGCGCCCGGCGGTCTTGGCCAGCTGGCCGTAGGCGCGGACGAAGGC
>NZ_JBMCZA010000205.1:19353-21640 GCF_048654705.1 Nocardioides sp. CPCC 206348 | reverse complement strand
CGTGTAGGCGTTGATCGTCCACTGCAGGCCGGAGAATCCCGCCTCGAGGTCCTCCCCGATCCGGCCGAGCGCGACGTTGACGACCGTCGCGTCGAGCATGGCCAGTCCCGACCCGAGGACGGTGGCCAGCAGGACCCATCGACCCGCAGCCGTGCCCATCGCCAGTGTCCCGGGCTCCTCCCGGGCGCTGTCGACGCTCACGCGACTGCGACGATCGACATCAGGTGGCGACGACCTCCACCCGCTGGAACTCCTTGAGCTCCGTGTAGCCGGTGGTGGCCATCGAACGCTTGAGGGCACCGATGAGGTTCATCGTCCCGTCGGCGACGCGGGACGGGCCGAAGAGGATCTCCTCGATCGTGCCGACCTGCTCGAGCTGGACGCGCTGGCCGCGCGGGAGGTCGGCGTGGTGCGCCTCGGCACCCCAGTGGAAGCCGCGACCCGGCGCATCGGTGGCGCGCGCGAACGGCGAGCCCACCATCACGGCGTCCGCGCCACAGGCGATTGCCTTCGACAGGTCGCCGGAGGTGCCGATCGAACCGTCGGCGATCACGTGGACGTAGCGGCCGCCCGACTCGTCGAGGTAGTCACGGCGCGCGGCCGCGACATCGGCCACGGCGCTGGCCATGGGCACGGCGACACCGAGGACGGTGCGCGTCGTGTGGGCGGCACCGCCACCGAAGCCGACGAGCACGCCCGCAGCACCGGTGCGCATCAGGTGCAGCGCCGCCTGGTGGGTGGCGCAGCCGCCGACGATGACCGGGACGTCGAGCTCGTAGATGAACTCCTTGAGGTTCAACGGCTCGGCCTGGCTGGAGACGTGCTCGGCAGAGACCGTGGTGCCGCGGATGACGAAGAGGTCCACGCCGGCGTCCGTGACGACCTTCGCGAACTCCTTGGTGCGCTGCGGCGACAGCGAACCGGCGACCGTCACACCGGCGTCGCGCATCTCGCGCAACCGGGCGGTGATCAGCTCGGGCTTGATCGGCTCGGTGTAGATCGTCTGCAGGCGACGCGTTGCCTCCTCGCCCTGCAACCCGGCGACCTCTTCGAGCAACGGCTCGGGGTCGTCGTACCGGGTCCAGAGGCCCTCGAGGTTGAGCACGCCGAGGCCGCCGTGGCGACCGAAGGCGATCGCCGTCGACGGCGACATCACCGAGTCCATCGGGGCGGCGATGATCGGCAGCGTGAAGGGGTACGCGTCGATCTGCCAGTCGATGCTGACTTCCTCCGGGTCGCGGGTGCGCCGCGACGGCACGATGGCGATGTCGTCGAAGGAATAGGCACGGCGCGCGCGCTTCGCGCGGCCGATCTCGATGTCAGTCACTGGGGCAGCCTATCGGCCACGGAACGGCAGGTCCGCCTCCAGGGCGACGGCCTCACCCTTACGGGCGCCTTCGGTGATCTCGAAGCCGAGGCTGGCCTGCCAGACGTGGTCTCCGCCCGACGGCACCTGCGCGACCAGGACACCGCCGACCGAGCCCGTGCCCGAGTCGCCGCGCTCGAGAGCGACAGCCGGTGCCTTCCCGTCGAGCGTCGACCGGTCCTGGACGAAGACCGTCTCGAGACGCTGGGTGGCGTCGAGGATGCGCTCCAGCCGGAGGCGAGGCTGGACGACGGCATAGACCGACCCTTCGTCAGCCCAACCGGAATCGGGGGCATAGGGCAGCACCCATGCCGTCGTACGGCATTCGAGGAGCAGGTCCTCGCGCTTCCACACCGTTGCACCACAGGGGACGTCGATGCCGTCGGCGGCCGGGTCGTAGTACGCCGCCGCCGCGCCGTACTCGCTCTCTCCGCCGGTCGAGACCGTCTGCGCGACGCCGTCGTAGGTCACGCGCAGCTCGACGTCCTCACCGTTTCCGGGTACGACGACCCAGGCGGCCGCGTCGGCACCGGACTCGTCGTCGATCGTCACCAGGTCGATGGACCCCTCGTCGGTGACGACCTCCACCTCGGACTCCGCGGTGAAGCCTGCAAACGGGCCGGCGGGCTGCCTGGTCACCTTCCAGCCGATCGGGACGATGGCGCCGTTCCCCGGTGCGTCGACGCCGTCGACCTCGTCGACTGGCGATCCGACGGTGAACACGATCTCGGCGCTCGGGACCCGAACCGTGAGGTCGTCACCCTCCACGCCGGCGGGCCGCTCGTCCAGCACCCGACCGGTGTCACTGCCGCTCTGACACGCAGTCAGCCCCACGGCGGCGACAACGGCACCGGCGGTGAGGGCGACCAGATTCCTGACCGATGCCATCAGTGCGTGAGTTCCTTCATGCCAGCGACCTGA
>NZ_JBMCZA010000205.1:18636-19343 GCF_048654705.1 Nocardioides sp. CPCC 206348 | reverse complement strand
GGCGGGCCGCTCGTCCAGCACCCGACCGGTGTCACTGCTGCTCTGACAGGCAGTGAGCCCCACGGCGACGACGACGGCGCCGGCGGCGAGGGCGACCGTGTTCCTGACCGATGCCATCAGTGCGTGAGCTCCTTCATGCCTGCGAACTGGGCCTGGACCGCGCTGGTGCAGGCAGCGCCCAGGTTGCTCTCAAGGGTGTGACGATCGCCGGAGGCCCAGAGGCCGCCATCCATCGACACCGTGATGTGCTGGAGTCCGATCGCACTGACCGTCACCGTCCCGTCGGCCGAGGATCCCTCGATGTGGAGCTCCTCCGACTTCCGGCGCTTCTCATCCGCGTGCGACCGGCGGCCTCGCTCTGCCTGCCCGAACGGGAGGCCGGAAACGTCACGCAGCATCGAGCGGTAGGCCCGGAAGCGATCGGCGACAGCGAGACGCAGCGCGGCGATGATCTGGGTGCGCAGCTGGTCGAGTGACGCCCGGTTGAAGTAGCCGTCGTCGATACGCACCTCGATGACCTGGTCAGCACGGTTCTGGACGAACACCGAGCCGTTGGGCGATTCGGTGACGACCACCGTCTCCGCCCATCGTTCGCGGAACTCGTTGGTGTCGCTCATCCCGGGAAGCTCCCCAGTCCGTCGTAGCCATGAATGTTCTTGCGCGGCACACTGCCCAACGCAGGGGCCGGCTTGCAGAACTCCGACCAA
>NZ_JBMCZA010000205.1:9568-18626 GCF_048654705.1 Nocardioides sp. CPCC 206348 | reverse complement strand
AGCTGGTCGAGTGACGCCCGGTTGAAGTAGCCGTCGTCAATACGCACCTCGATGACCTGGTCAGCGCGGTTCTGGACGATCACCGATCCGTTGGGCGATTCGGTGACGACAACGGTCTCGTCCCACCGTTCGCGGAACTCGTTGGTGTCGCTCATCCCGGGAAGCTCCCCAGTCCGTCATAGCCATGAACGTTCTTGCGCGGCACACTGCCCAACGCGGGGGCCGGCTTGCAGAACTCCGACCAGGCTCCGTTGATGATGTTGATGTTCTTGTCCAGGTCCTTGGCGATCTTCTCCTCGGCCTCGCGCGTGTGCGTCTTGATGTCCTTGAGGGCGTCCTTGACATCGTCGATGCAACAACGCGGACAGCACGAGCTGATCTTGGGCTCCGGCTTGGAAGCTGCGTCGTAGACCTGCATTCCGGTGCTGGCGACACCGAGACCGGCACCGGCGACCGCGACCAGCGAGAGTGACGTGCCCGCAGTCGGGATGGCAGCAGCGATGCCAACGACGGCCGTCGCGACACTGAGCGCGATCGTCACGTCGTCACCATTGCACTCGGTGACCGCCTTCATCGCCTTCGTCGCTGCGTTCGACAGGTCATCGAGGTCCTTCAGGACTCCGGTCCACACGGCGGCCTCGGCGTTGAGCAGGATGCGCAGGGCGACCGTCGCGGCGAACTGGTTGGAGACACCGGTCTTCCAGCCGTCAGTCCAGATGTTGAACTGGTCCGCGCCCTTGCCCGTCCAGTCGTCGACCTCGTCGCCCGCGGAGATGGTCAGGTCGAGCACGCTGCTCGCCACCCCGGTCGACCCGTCGGTCTGGCCCGTGCTGTAGCCGCCTGTTGCGAGCTTCTCCATCGTGGTCAGCAGTCCGTCGGTGTACGTGCCGAAGTTGTCGGGCGAGGGCAGCGACGCGAAGTCGTCGTAGATGCCGAGGATCTCGTCCGACGGGATGTCGTACTGGTCGCAGTCCTCGCCATGGTCCTCCAGGGCGTCCTTCTGTGCCGCCAGGAGCTCGCTGGCCCGGCCCGGAAGGTCATGTTCGCTGAACGTCACGAGTCCACCCGCTGCTTCTCCCGCACATAGGCATCGCGTGCCGCCTGGTCCGTCAGCTCGTAGTCCTCGGCAGCCCAGACCAGCGCCTGGGCACAGGTGTCGATGGCGTCGCGAGAGTCGTCGACGGCCTTCTTGATCAGGCTCTGCAGCGCGTCGAACTTCGCACTCGGGTCCTCGCCCAGGCCCGGGGTCCGTGACATCAGCCAACTGTGGCTGTCGGTGAGCGGACGACTCGCCTCCCCGAGGACTCCGGAAACCTTGGGGAGAAGCACTGCTCCCGCACGCCACACACGTCCGACTTCAACTCCGAAGCCTTCGCCACTTCCACTCGGCATGCCTGTCCCTCTCGTTCGTCGACCGGTGGTCAGTCCTACCCCGTACGGAATGACCTTCAAACCCGGCGGCGAAACGCTCAGGACGGCCGAAGGGGAGGGAGATCCGAGAGGCTCAGCTCCGGTGGTAGTTCGGCGCCTCGATCGTCATCTCGACGTCGTGGGGGTGGCTCTCCTTGAGGGAGGCGGAGGTGATCCGGATGAACCGGCCCTTCTCCTGAAGCTCGGGAACGGTGCGCGCGCCGACGTAGAACATCGACTGCGAGAGGCCACCGATCAGCTGGTGGGCGACACCGGAGACCGGGCCCTTGTAGGCGACCTGGCCCTCGACGCCCTCGGGGACGATCTTGTCGTCGCTGGTGACCTCGGCCTGGAAGTACCGGTCCTTCGAGTACGACTTCTTGCCGCGCGAGGACATCGCACCGAGCGAACCCATGCCGCGGTACGCCTTGTACTGCTTGCCCAGGTGGAAGACGACGTCGCCGGGCGACTCCTCGCAACCGGCGAGCATGGAGCCGATCATCACGGACTCGGCACCGGCCACGATCGCCTTCGCGATGTCGCCGGACTGCTGCAGACCACCGTCGGCGATCACCGGGACGCCGGCCGGGTGGGCGGCCAGAGCGGCCTCGTAGACCGCGGTGACCTGCGGGACACCACAGCCGGTGACCACGCGCGTCGTACAGATCGAGCCCGGGCCGAAGCCGACCTTGACCGCGTCCGCTCCGGCGTCGACGAACGCCTGGGCGCCCTCGCGGGTCGCGACGTTGCCGCCGATGACCTGGACGTGCCGGGTGGCCGGGTCGGTCTTGAGACGACGGACCATGTCGAGCAGCAGGGTGACGTGGCCGTGCGCCGTGTCGGCAACGAGTACGTCGACGCCCGCATCGATCAGGCTGGTGGCCCGCTCCCACGCGTCGCCGAAGTAGCCGATGGCCGCGCCGACGAGGAGGCGGCCGCTGGCGTCCTTGGACGCGAGGGGGAACTGCTCGGACTTCACGAAGTCCTTGACCGTGATCAGGCCGCCGAGGCGACCCTGCTCGTCGACGAGGGGAAGGCGCTCGCGCTTGTGCTGGCGCAGCAGCAGGGTGGCGTCGTCACGGCTGATGCCGACCGGGCCGGTGATCAGCGGCATCGGCGTCATCACTTCGTCGACCTTGGTGGTCGCCCACTCCGCAACGGGCGTGAAGCGCAGGTCGCGGTTGGTGCAGATGCCGAGCAGGCGGTTGTCGGTGTCGACGACCGGGAGGCCAGAGACGCGGTACTCGCCACAGATCCGGTCGAGGTCCTCGAGCGTCGCGTCGGGCCCGATCGTGACCGGGTTGGAGATGATTCCGGTCTGGGTCCGCTTCACGAGGTCGACCTGGTAGGCCTGCTCCTCGGCGGAGAGGTTGCGGTGCAGGATGCCGATGCCGCCCTGGCGAGCCATGGCGATCGCCATCCGCGACTCGGTCACGGTGTCCATGGCGGCGCTGATGAGCGGCGCCTTGATCATGATGTCGCGCGTCAGGCGCGTACTCGTGTCGATGTCGTCCGGCGCGAGGTCGGAATGACCCGGCAGCAGCAGCACGTCGTCGTAGGTGAGACCAAGGGCTGCGAACTTGTCGGGGACCTCCACTCCCACATTCTAGGGGCAGGGCTTGACTGATCCGACACTCTGGGGGTGTGACCTCTGACCTGCCCCCGCACGTCCTGGTGTTGTTCGGCGCCACGGGTGATCTCGCGAGCCGCAAACTGTTCCCCGGTCTCTACCGGCTCGCCGCCGCCGGGCGACTCCCCACGCACTTCGCGGTGATCGGCAGTGGACGCCGCTCCCCCGGCACCGACGAGGAGTTCCGCGGACACGTCCGGGCCGCGCTCGCCGAGTTCGTCGGCGAGGTCGACGAGGCGATCGCCGAGCCCCTGCTCGACCGGATCCGCTTCGTCGCGTCGACCGCCGATGACGGCACCGAGTTGGCGCGCGCCGTGGAGGCTGCCGAGGACCGGCTGCTCGAGGACGCGCAGTGCCTGCTGGGCGACGTACGACGCCTGTTCTACCTCTCGGTGCCGCCGGGCGCCGTCAAGGGAATGGTCGGGATGCTCGATCGCGAGGATCTCGTCAGCCGCTCGCGCCTGGTGGCCGAGAAGCCGTTCGGCACCGACCTCGCGACGGCCCGCGACCTCCAGGCGGTGCTGGGTTCGGCCTTCGCCGATGACCAGGTCTTCCGCATCGACCACTTCCTCGGGAAGGAAGCGGTGCAGAACATCCTCGCGCTGCGCTTCGCGAACGGGTTGTTCGAGCCCGCGTGGAACCGGCACACGATCGAGTCGGTCCAGATCGACGTACCCGAGAAGCTGACCGTCGAGGGCCGCGGGAGCTTCTACGAGGGCACCGGGTGCCTGCGCGACATGGTGACCACCCACCTCACCCAGCTCCTCGGCTTCGTCGCACTGGAGGACCCGCATGCGTTCCGCGCCTCGGCGATCCGTGCCGCCAAGGCAGCCACCTTCTCGGCGCTGCGCCCGATCGACCCCGAGCGTGTCGTCTTCGGCCAGTACGACGGCTACCGCGACGAGCCCGACGTCGCCGACGACTCCACCGTCGAGACCTTCGTCGCCGCCGAGCTCTGGATCGACAACGACCGCTGGCGTGACGTCCCGTTCTACCTGCGCACCGGCAAGGCACTGGCCGACGGCCGGCGCACGATCACGGTCCGGTTCCGCGACCCGCGGCACCGCTGGCTCAAGCCTGCCCACGGCGGCACGCCGGAGCCCAACGAGCTGGTCATCGAGCTCGCGGACCAGCCGCGGATCGCGATCGACGTGCGTGCCAAGCGACCGGGCCCGGACATGGCGCTGGTGGAGGGCGTGTTCCGCCTCGACCTCGTCTGCGACGTCCCCGACGCCGACCCGCTGGAGGCCTACGAGCGGTTGCTGCTCGACGTGATGCGCGGTGACCGGACGCTGTTCATCAGCTCCGAGGAGGTCGACCGGCTCTGGGAGATCTTCCAGCCGGTGCTCGACCGGCGGCCGCCGACCGAGACCTACGAGCCCGGCTCGTGGGGACCGGCGACGGCACTGGCGCTCCCCATCGGCGGCTGGCGCCTCGGTAACCACGCCTAGCGCCAGAATCGCTGTTCTCTGCGAGAATCGCCGCATGGACAGGGCGCCTGCCGCTGCGGCGGCGATCGCCGGAGTCATGCTCGGGGCGGCCCCGGTCATCGAGCTCGCCGGAACGGCGCGCGGAGACACCGACAACGCGGCCGACGGCCTGCGCTTCCTCGACGAATCGGCGTACCGCTACGGCCTCGCGGGCTTCGCCCTCGTCGTGTGCGGGACGGCGCTGATCGTGGCCGCGCTGGGCTTCGCCCAGGCGGTGGCCCGACGCGGTGACCTCGGACTGGGCCTGCTCACCGTGACGACCCTGGCGGTCATCGCCGGCGCGAGCTACCTGTTCGCCGGGATCATCCGGCACACCTCGCACGGGACCATCGGCTACATCGCGGAGACGGACCGGGGCTGGGCCGAGTCCGCCTACCTCGGCACCCACATGATCGGCACACAGGCGCTGCTCCCGATGGCGAACCACCTGGTCGCGGCGTGGCTCGTCGGCATCGCCGTCCTGCTGCACCGGGCCGGCCGGCGCCGCCTCGCGCTGGTCGGCGTCCTCCCGGCCCTGCTGCTCGTGCTGTTCGTGGTGGACGCACTGGTCCCGGTCGCCGAGGACAGCGCCATCAGCGGCACGCTGTGGATCGGCTACATCCTGACCATGCTGGTCGCCCAGCCCCTGTCGCTCGTCGTCCTCGGCCTCGCGGCGTGGCGGGCCGGAGCGAGGTGGCTCGACGGGACGCCGAGCCCTCGTGCCGTCAGTGGTCCGGGCGCGTCCACTCCTCCGACTGGGTGAGCCGGAACAGATAGACCAACGGCGGTACGACGACCACGACCGCCACCGCGACGGCCACCAGCAGAGCCTGCAGGGTCGCCTGCGCTCCTGCTGCGTCCACGATGGTCACCTCGTCGACGAGCAGCCAGGGGTACTGCCCGACACCCCAGCCGGACACGACCGACGCCACGGCGACGACGGCCGTGAGCCGGGCGACGGCGTAGCGTCGGCGCCAGAGCAGCACCAGCGTGGCGAGGCCGGCCAGCGCAGCGAGCACGACGAGCGGTGCCGCCCGGCCCTCGAGGCCGGCCGCGAGCGTCGGCGCATCGTGGTCGATCGGCACCAGCGCCGCGAACACCACCGCACCGGTGACCACGCCGACACCCAGTGCGCGGATGCGCAGCTCATCGGCCAGCCGGGCCTGGCCGGACCGCGCCGCATCGGCGACGAGGAACGTCCCGGCGAGGAACGCACACGTGCCGACGGCGATCACGCCACCGAAGAGCGACGTCGGATTGACCCACGAGGACCAGCGGTCCCCCGTGCCTTCGAGCGGCACCCGGCCGGACGCGATGCCGCCCGCGACCGTGCCCAGGAAGAACGGCGTGATGATCGACGACGCGGCGAAGATGACGCCGAACAGGCGGGCCTGGCCCAGGGTCTCGGAGAACTTGCGGAACGCGAAGCTCGCTCCCCGCAGCACGATGCCGAGCAGGGCGAGGAGCAGCGGCAGCACGAGCGTCGACATCGCCGCCGCGAACGACTCGGGAAATGCCGTCCACCAGATCACCAGCACGTAGATCAGCCAGACGTGGTTGGCCTCCCACACCGGCCCGATGCTGTGGTCGACCAGCGTCCGCAGCTCCGCTCCACGGCGGCTGCTCCCGGCCGTCAGGTCGAAGAAGCCGGACCCGAAGTCGGCACCGCCGAGCACGGCGTACGCAATGATCCCGACGAACAGCGCCGCAGCGACGGCGACCTCGATGCTCATCGCTCGGCCCGCACATCCGGCGCGTAGGGGCTCGGCAGGTCGATCGCCCCTTCGCGCCAGCGTCGCGCCATCGACCGGAGTACGACGACCGCGCCCCACGTCATCAGCGAGTACACGACGGTCGTGGTCCCGAGCAGCCACCACAGGCTCGCGGTGTAGTCCCCGACGGCGTCGGTGGTGCGCATGACGCCGTACACGACCCAGGGCTGGCGGCCGACCTCCGTGGCGATCCACCCGGACTCCAGGGCGATCACGGCCAGCGGCCCGGCGGCCGCGGCGAAGCGGAGGAACCAGCGCTTCTCGAGCAGGTCCTTGCCGCGCCGTCGCTGGACCCAGAACAGCACGACGGCTCCGGCGAGCAGGGTGCCGATGCCGACCATGGTCTGGAACGCGAGGTGGGTCATGTTGACCGGTGGGTGCTCGTCCTCGGGAATGGTGTCGAGGCCGGGGACCGGCTTGTCCGGGGAGTTCATGGCGATCAGCGAGCCGAGGTACGGGATGTCGATCGCGCCCTTGACCTCACCGTCGACGAGCACGCCACCGAGCCGCAGGGGTGAGGGACTCTCGGTCGTCTCCGCCAGTTCGAACGCGGCCAGCTTGGCCGGCTGCCGGTCGTCGAGCCCGAAGCCCAGGACGTGGCCGACGAACGGTTGCGTGACGGCGGCGATCGACGCGAACACGAAGGGCACCATGAAGCCGAGCCGGTGGTGGGCGTCGCGGCGACCGCGGAGCATCCCGACGGCGTACACGCCGGCAACCGAGAACCCGGCGAGCATGTAGGCGCCGACCCACATGTGGGCGAACTGCAGGAACGCGTGCTGGTTGAACAGCACCGCCCACGGCTGGACGTCGGTCACCTCGCCGTCGACCATCCTGAACCCGGTCGGGACGTTCATCCAGGCATTGACCGCGAGGACGCAGTAGGCGCCGATGATCCCCGTGATCGCCATCGGCAGCACCATCATCACGTGCCGCTTCGGAGGCATCCGGCCCCAGCCGTAGAGGTAGATGCCGAGGAAGATCGCTTCCAGGAAGAAGGCCAGGCCCTCGAAGGCGAACGGCAGTCCCAGGACGTCGCCGTACGTCCCCATCAGGCCGGGCCAGAGCACGCCCATCTCGAAGCTGAGCACGGTGCCGGACACGGCGCCGATGGCGAACAGCACCGCGGAGACCTTCGCCCAGCGCTGGGCAAGGCCCAGAGCGACCGGGTCGTTGCGGCGGATGCCGCGCACGTGCATCGCGAAGATCATCGCGGGGAACGCGACGCCGAAGCAGGCCAGGATGATGTGCCAGCCCAACGAGAGCGCCATCTGCTGGCGGGCCGGGAGCAGGCCCGCGGGCTCGGCCTCGGTGGCGAGATGGGCCGTGAATTCGGCAAGGACGCTGGTGACGACATCGGGGGTCAACACGGAGTCGACGCTACCGCCTTGTGAATACTTTCACAAAGTCACTGCGGTGTTGCGCTGCTCACCCTCGGAGGTCGGTGATCGCGATCCGCACGGTGAGCGAATCCCCCGCCATGCGGATCCGTCCGCGCATACCCGCAGCCAGCACCATCGGGAGCACGGCGCGGGTCTCGGAGGGCGCGGTGAGCACGATCTCCTCGGCACCCTGGGCCCGCGCCACCCGCGCGACCTCGGCGAGCAGACGGGTCCCGACGCCCCGGCGGTGCCAGGCCGGATCGACCCACAGGTCCACCGGCCAGGGGTGGTCAGCGCTCTCCCCGACCGTCACCTCGGCACGGCCCGCGACCTTGCCGCCCGCGAGCGCGGAGACCACCGAGCCGTCCCGGACGTAGTCGGGATCGCCCGCACCGGGCTGGTGCGGGGCGGGCGGGGCCTGGGCGTCCAGCACCTCCCCGACCAGCTCGGCCAGCGCAGCTGCGCGGGCGCGCTCGGTCGCCGTGAAGGGCGGAGTACGACGGATCTGGATCGTCGCCGAACCACCCACCGTCATCTCGAGGACGTCGGCGGAGGCGTCACTGGCCGCGACGTCGGCGTCGAACAGGTGGGCCGCCACGTCGGGGAAGGTGGCCGGCTGGGCGATGATCGCGCGCACGGCCTGGACGTAACGGGTCGGCTGGTCCTCGAGCGCGGCGGTGGTCACCGGCACCGCGGAGACCGCGGCCCCGCCGGCACTGGAAACGAGGTCGAGCAAGTGGTCACGGGTCCAGTCCGCCGGCACCTGCAGCACGAGCTCGTCCGTCACCGAGCCTTCGTCGGGGAAGACCTGGACGGTCTGGATGTTGACCCCGGCCCGGCCGCACGCCGCAGCGAGCTCCGCCAGGGCCCCCGGTCGATCGGGCAATCCGGCACGCACTCGCCACAACATGTGCTCACTATGCCGGACCGAGGTGACAGCAGGCGATCACCAATGTTGCGACGAACACCTTCTTGCAGTGAGCCAGTCCGTGGCAGCCTTGGGCCATGCCGAGCTGGGTGTACTTCCTCCATCCCCCGCGGGACCGCTTCATCGAGACGATCACCGAGGAGGAGTCCGCGCTCATGCAGGCGCACGCGGGTTACCTCGAACAGCAGCTGGCCGAGGGAGCCCTGGTCCTCGCCGGTCCGACCTTCGGCGACACCAACACCGGAATCACGATCTTCGACGCCGAGGACGAGGACGCCGCTCGGGCGATCATGCAGGCCGATCCAGCCATTGCCGCCGGCCTGATGACGCCGGAGCTGCGCCCGATGCGGGTCAGCTTCCTCCGCGGGCGCGAGTGACCGTCGTACCACCCGTCGCTTCCGCCCCGCGGGTCGTACTCCCTGACTTGTGCTTGCGCTTCCTGGCCGTTGCAACAGCCAGGAAGCGCA
>NZ_JBMCZA010000205.1:4714-9558 GCF_048654705.1 Nocardioides sp. CPCC 206348 | reverse complement strand
CCCGCTGAGGCGGGGATTCCTGCAACCCGAAACGACACCGACCCGCCGTACCGGAGTACGACGGGTCGGTGCTTGATCAGTCGATCAGGGCCGTGGATCAGTGGCCGTGACCGTGGCCGTGTCCGTGGCCGCCCGCGTCGGGCTCCTCGTCCACCGGCTTGTCGACGATCAGCGTCTCGGTCGTGAGCAGGAGGCCCGCGATGGAGACCGCGTTGACGAGCGCCGACCGGGTCACCTTGACCGGGTCGATGACGCCCTGGGCGACCAGGTCGCCGAACTCGCCGGTGGCGGCGTTGTAGCCGAAGCTCGCACCGTTCTCGGCGAAGCCCTCGCGCACCTTGTTGGTGATGACGTAGCCGTTGACGCCGCCGTTCTCGGCGATCCAGCGCAGCGGCTCGTCGGCGGCCTTGCGGACGATCCGGACGCCGGTGGCTTCGTCACCGGTGAGGCCGAGGTCGTCGTCCAGCACCGCCACGGCGTGGATCAGGGCCGAACCACCGCCGGGCACGATGCCCTCCTCGATCGCGGCGCGCGTCGCGGAGACGGCGTCCTCGATCCGGTGCTTCTTCTCCTTGAGCTCGACCTCGGTGTGGGCACCGACCTTGATGACCACGACGCCGCCGGCGAGCTTGGCCAGCCGCTCCTGCAGCTTCTCGGAGTCCCAGTCGGAGTCGGAGGTCTCGATCTCCTTCTTGATCTGCTCGACGCGACCCGCGACGGCAGCGGCGTCGCCGGCACCGTCCACGATCGTGGTGTTGTCCTTGGTCACGACGATGCGGCGGGCGCTGCCCAGCACGTCGAGACCGACCTGGTCGAGCTTGAGGCCGACCTCGGGCGAGATGACCGTGGCGCCGGTGAGCACCGCGATGTCCTGGAGGATCGACTTGCGACGGTCGCCGAACGCAGGCGCCTTGACGGCAACCGCGTTGAACGTGCCGCGGATCTTGTTGACGACCAGCGTCGACAGCGCCTCACCGTCGACGTCCTCGCAGAGGATGAACAGCGGCTTGCCGGCCTGGATGACCTTCTCCAGCAGCGGCAGGAGGTCGGCGATCGCCGAGATCTTGCCCTGGTTGATCAGGATGTACGGGTCGTCGAGGACGGCTTCCTGGCGCTCCGCGTCGGTGACGAAGTAGGCCGAGATGTAGCCCTTCTCGAACTGCATGCCCTCGGAGAACTCGAGCTCGGTCGAAGGGGTGTTGGACTCCTCGACGGTGATCACACCGTCCTTGCCGACCTTGCCGAACGCCTCGGCGAGCAGGTCGCCGATGTGGCTGTCGCGCGAGGAGACGGTCGCCACGGAGGCGATGTCCTTCTCGTCGTCGACCTCGCGAGCGGCGTCCTTGAGCGCGTCGCCGACAGCGGCAGCAGCCGCATCGAGTCCACGCTTGAGGCCCATCGGGTTCGCACCGGCGGCGACGGCGCGCAGGCCCTCGTGCACCAGCGCCTGCGCCAGGACGGTCGCGGTCGTCGTACCGTCACCGGCGACGTCGTTGGTCTTGGTCGCGACCTCCTTGGTGAGCTGGGCACCAAGGTTCTCGAACGGGTCGTCCAGCTCGATCTCACGCGCGACGGTCACGCCGTCGTTGGTGATGGTCGGCGCGCCCCACTTCTTGTCGAGGACGACGTAGCGGCCCTTCGGGCCGAGCGTCACCTTGACGGTGTTCGCGAGGGCGTCGACGCCGCGCTCGAGCGCACGCCGGGCGTTCTCGTTGAACTCCAGGATCTTGGGCATTGCTACTCCTTGGGAAGTGCTGAAGGCGCCACGCGAATCAGCGCAGCGCCTTCAACGGAGGAAACGGAATCAGGCGAGAACGGCGAGGACGTCGCGCGCCGAGAGGATGAGGTACTCCTGGCCGGAGTACTTGACCTCGGTGCCGCCGTACTTGCTGTAGATGACCTTGTCGCCGACAGAAACGTCGAGCGGCACGCGGTTGCCGTTGTCGTCGATGCGACCGGGGCCGATCGCCAGGACCTCGCCCTCCTGGGGCTTCTCCTTGGCGGTGTCGGGGATGACCAGGCCGGACGCGGTGGTCTGCTCCGCCTCGAGGGGCTTGACGACGATCCGGTCCTCGAGGGGCTTGATGTTGACCGACACGATGTCGACCTCCACTTTCTGAGCTGACTGCTTGGGTTCGGTGGGCGTGAGCCGGGAAGCGGACTTCCCGGTCAGCATTGGCACACTCGGTCCGAGAGTGCCAACCACGAAACTAGCACTCTCCGCAAGGGAGTGCCAGAGCGACCCCTGGTCGAGATGCCCGAAGTTCCGGCACGGCCCTACCAAAGTCGGTTGACCGACAGCACCGTTGCGCCGATAGCGTTCCAGCATGTTCGCTGCGCTCGGTCGGTTCGTGACTCGGTTCCGTTGGTTCGTCATCGCCGCGTGGGTGCTGATCGCCGTCATTGTCGGCGCCACGGCACCCGCCCTCGAGTCCACCCAGGACAACTCGGAGTTCCTGCCCGACCACTACGAGTCGATCCAGGCCCTGAAGCTGCAGGAGGACAAGTTCTCCGACGCCTTCTCCCCCGGCGCGATCCTCGTCATCGAGCGCAAGGACGGCGCGAAGCTGACCGCCGCCGACCAGACCGCGGCCACCGACATCGCGAAGGAGGTCGCCCCGACGCTGGGCAAGAAGACCTTCCAGCAGCTGGTCATCACGCAGAACGAGGAGGGCAAGCCCAACCTGTCCGCCGACGAGACGGTGATGTTCGGCATCGTCCCGCTCGCCGACGGCGCCACCGGGTACGACCCGCAGGCCTTCGACGACGCCAAGGACCTCCGCAAGGAACTGGGCGACCTCGAGAAGGGCACCGACCTCGAGATCCGTACGACGGGCGCGGTGCCCCAGGGCCTCGACTCGCAGGAATCGGGCGAGACCACCCTGCTGATCGTCGCGATCGCGACGGTCGTGCTCATCGTCGGCCTGCTCGCCCTGATCTTCCGGAGCGTGCTGATCTGTCTGCTCCCGATCGTGGTCGTCGGCCTCGTCTCCTCGATCGCCACCGGCGCGATCGCCTGGGCCAACGACATCTTCGACCTCAAGGCCGACTCGTCGGTGCAGCAGATCCTGATCGTCGTCCTGTACGGCGTCGGCACCGACTACATCCTGTTCTTCCTGTTCCGGCACCGCGAACGGATGCGCCAGGGCGCCGCTGTCCGCGACTCCGTCGTCCACAGCCTCGACCGGGCCGGCGAGGCCATCGCATCGGCCGGCGGCGCGGTGATCGTCGCGTTCATGGCGCTGATCCTCAGCTCGCTGAGCATCTTCCGGGCGATCGGCCCGGCCCTGGCGATCGCCGTGTTCGTCACGCTGATCGCGGCGCTGACCCTGGTGCCGGCCCTCGTGTCGCTGCTCGGCAAGGCGCTCTTCTGGCCCTCGAAGTCGTGGCAGAAGGAGCCGAAGCACGGCACCTTCATCAAGCTCGGCAACACCGTCGGCCGCCACCCCGGACGCACAGCGCTGGTCTCGGGCGGAGCGATGGCGGTGCTCGCGATCTTCGCCCTCAGCTTCAACCCGTCCTTCGACTTCAACTCGAGCCTGCCGGACGGCGTCGAGTCGACCGAGGCGATGGAGACCTTCCAGGAGCACTTCTCCGCCGGCGCCGCCGAACCCGTCCCGGTCCTCGTCGACGCCAAGGGCACCACCGTCACGCCTGACCAGCTCGAGGCGTTCAAGACGGCCCTCGGCAAGGCCAAGGGCGTGGACGAGGTGGCCGGTCCGGTCCCGTCCGCGGACCAGTCCGCCTTCCAGTACTACCTGACCCTGTCCGACGACCCGGTCTCCGACGTCGCCCAGGACAACGTCAGCGGGCCCATCCGCGACGCTGCCCACGAGGCCGCTCCCCAGGGGACCGAGGCCTATGTCGGCGGTACGCCCGGCATCTTCGCCGACATGTCGGCAGCGATGGCCCGTGACTACAAGGTGGTCTTCCCGGTGGCCGCGCTCGTCATCATGGTGATCCTCGCGCTGCTCCTGCGCAGCCTGGTCGCACCGTGGTTCCTGATGGCCGCGGTCGCCCTCGGCTTCGCAGCGACCCTCGGCCTCACCGTGATCGCGTTCCAGTTCATCGGTGGGGAGTCCGGCCTGATCTTCATGCTGCCGATCTACATCTACCTGTTCGTCACCGCGCTCGGGACGGACTACAACATCCTGATGATCGCCCGACTGCGCGAGGAGGCGCGGGAAGGGCGCGATCCGCACGAGGCGGCCGCCCAGGCCGTGACGCACGCGGGGCCGACGATTGCCGCCGCGGGCGTCATCCTGGCCGGCACCTTCGCGTCCCTGATGCTCGGCGGCAACACGCTGATCGTGTCGATGGGCTTCGCGCTCGCGGTCGGCATCCTCATCGTCGCGTTCGTCATGTCGATGTTCTTCACGCCGGCGCTGACCTCGCTCCTGGGACACGCTGCCTGGTGGCCCGGGCACGGCGATGCGACCAAGGACGCGCACCAGGACACCGACAGCGCGACTCCGGAGTCCGTCACGACCTGACAGGATCACCGGGTGGACCTCGATGCCTTCCGGTGGCTGCTGACCGACGACGGCCAGACCCTCCTCGCGGAGGCGACCGCGCTCGTCGACAGTGGCGCGAGCGCCCTGGCCGCGGGCTCCGCCCTTCGTCGTACGACGTCCGCGGAACGCGCGGCAACGGCACTCACGCAGGTGGAACTGCGCGTCCGCGCCGTGGCGAAGTTCGGTGACCTCGCGCCGCGGATGTACTTCACGCCGGACGCGCTGGAACAGTCCACGCGGCTCCGGGTCGCCGAGCACCGGGCCGGCCGCTACACGGCGTTCGAGGCGACCAGCCTGATCGACCTCGGCTGCGGGATCGGTGGTGACCTG
>NZ_JBMCZA010000205.1:0-4666 GCF_048654705.1 Nocardioides sp. CPCC 206348 | reverse complement strand
CCCTTGGCCTGGCCGGAGCGGTGCAGGTCGCCGACGCCACCGAGATCGACCACCGGGCCTTCGACATCGCCTTCGCCGATCCCGCGCGTCGTACCGGCGCGGGGCGCAGCTTCCGGGTCGAGGACTGGACCCCGCCATGGACCTGGGTCGAAGGACTCCTCCGGCGCGACGCCTGCGTCAAGGTCGCCCCCGGCATCCCGCACACGCTGATCCCCGAAGGCGTCGAGGCCGAATGGGTCAGTGACGAGGGCGAGGTCAAGGAAGCCGCCCTGTGGGCAGGGCGGACCGCGACCGTGGCCCGCCGCGCGACCGTCATCGGGTCCGGCGGACTCGCCAGCCTGACCGACGAGGACGACCCCGGCCCGGCGGCCGTCGGCGTACGGCCGGTCGGCGCCTACCTCTACGAACCCGACGGCGCGGTCATCCGCGCAGGCCTGGTCACCGCCGTCGCGGCCGGCGTCGACGGTGGCCTGCTGGACACGAAGATCGCGTACGTGATGGGCGACTCCGCGTTCCGCTCGCCCTTTGCACGCGGCTACCGGGTCGTCGAGGAGCTCCCCTACCGGGAGAAGCAGCTCAAGGCGGCGCTGCGCGAACGCGGCATCGGACGACTGACGATCAAGAAGCGCGGTGTCGACGTCGTCCCCGAGCAGCTGCGCAAGCGGCTGGCACTGAGCGGCGACAACGAGGGCACGATCGTGCTCACCCGCGTTGCCGGCGAAGGCACCGCCCTCCTCGTCCAGCCGTTCTGAGCCGCGACCCGGCCGGCGTCAGGGAACCTTCTCCGGAAATCGCGTGATGTTCCGGAGCCCAGCGCGTCTGGATTCTCGAACACCTCGCGACCAAGGAGTGAGAGATGTCCAACCATGTGACCGTCAAGCACCGCGCGACAGGACCGATGCCCGCCATCGAGCGTGACGCCAACGCCGCCAACGTCGGCGCCCACCGCGGGCACCGCACGACGGGCCTGCCCATCCTCGGCATCCTCGGGATCATCCTGATCATCGTGGCCGCCGTCCTCGCGACCAGGGGCTGACGTGCGGATCTCCCTGCGGTCGCTCGTCGCCGCCGTGAACGACCTGCTCATCCGGCCGTTCCGCAACGCCCGGCGCTGACGCCGGGCCCGCGCGGGATCAGTCGCGACCGAGTGCCGCGGCCTCTGCGCCGATCGTGGTGTCGGCCCCGTGGCCGGTGTGCACGACCGTGTCGTCGGGCAGCGCGAACAGGTTCGCCCGGATCGATGCCTCCAGCGTCGGACGGTCGCTGAACGAACGACCCGTCGCACCCGGCCCGCCCTGGAACAGGGTGTCGCCCGTGAACACGCAGCCCAGGTCCGGCGCGTAGAGGCACACCGCGCCCGGCGCATGGCCGGGCGTGTGCAGCACCCGCAACGTCGTACCGGCAACCGCGAGGACCTGGCCGTCCGACAGGTCGACGTCCCAGAGGTGGTCGAGGTGGGTCATCGTCCACAGCGTCCGGTCGTCGGGGTGCAGCAGGATCGGTGCGACCACGAGCTCCCGGAGCTCGGGTGCGACCCGTACGTGGTCGTCGTGCGCGTGGGTGCACACGATCGCCCGGACCTTGCGCGTCCCGACCACCGCGATGATGTCGTCGACCGAGTGCGGCGCATCGATCACGATGCACTCCTCGTCGTCACCGACCACCCAGATGTTGTTCTCGACGTCGAAGGTCTCCCCGTCGAGGGAGAAGGTGCCGCTCGTGACAGCGTGGTCGACCCGAACTGCGCCGCTCATGAGATGACCACCACCGAGCGCAGCACGTCGCCGTGGTGCATCTTGTCGAAGGCGGCCTCGATGTCACCCAGGCCGATCTCCTCCGACACGAATGCGTCGAGATCGAGTCGGCCCTGGCGGTACAGGTCGACCAGCATCGGGAAGTCACGGCTGGGCAGGCAGTCGCCGTACCAGCTGGACTTCAACGCACCCCCGCGACCGAAGACGTCGATCAGCGGAATGTCCGGCACCTTCATGTCCGGCGTCGGTACGCCGACCAGGACGACCGTGCCGGCGAGGTCGCGGGCGTAGAACGCCTGCTTCCAGGTCTCGGGCCGCCCGACGGCCTCGATCACGACGTCGGCGCCGTCCGCGCCGTCGTAGGTCTCCGCACAGATCCGCTTGATCTCCTCGACCGGATCGACCACCGAGGAGTCGACCACGTGGGTCGCGCCCATCCGGCGGGCGGTCTCGAGCTTCTTCGCGTCGATGTCGACCGCGATGATCGGGCTCGCCCCCGCGAGGGCAGAGCCGGCGATCGCCGCCACGCCGACGCCGCCGCAACCGAGGACCGCGACGCTCCTGCCGCGGGTCACCGCGCCGGTGTTGATCGCCGCACCGATGCCGGCCATCACCCCACACCCGAGCAGGCCGACCGCCGCGGGGCGTGCCTGCGGGTCGACCTTGGTGCACTGCCCGGCAGCCACGAGGGTCTTCTCGGCGAACGCGCCGATGCCCAGGGCGGGCGACAGCTCCGTGCCGGCGCCTTCACCATCGGCGAGCGTCATCTTCTGCGTGGCGTTGTGGGTGTTGAAGCAGTAGTGCGGCTCCCCTCGCCGGCACGCCCGACAGTCGCCACAGACCGCGCGCCAGTTCAGGACCACGAAGTCCCCGGGCTCCAGGCCCGTCACCTCGGGTCCGACGGCCTCGACGATCCCGGAGGCCTCATGCCCCAACAGGAAGGGGAAGTCGTCGTTGATGCCGCCCTCCCGGTAGTGCAGGTCGGTGTGGCACACCCCGCACGTCAGTACCTTCACCACGGCCTCGCCCGGACCGGGGTCCGGGACGTTGATGGTCGCGATCTCGACGGGCGCTCCCTTGCTGCGAGCGATGACGGCGCGGACCTGCTGCATGCTGCCTCCTGCACTGGATGACCGGAGTCACCAACCTAGCGACCGCTCGGCAACCGTCACATCCACTCGACGCTGGCAATCACCGATGCGATGAGGTCCTTGGCGAAGGCGGGCTCGTCGGGGGCGCGGATGGTGAAGTCGAAGTGCACGATGCGCCCGTTGTGCAGCGTCCCCACCTCCTTGAACCGCTTCCCGGCGCTCTCCCCGTCGATGACCCAGCAGACCTTGCCGGCAACCGTGATGTCGTCGCCGCGTCGATAGGTCATCCCGGCCTGGTCGTCCAGCACGTCGAGGGCGAGCGACGCCCCCTCGTCGAGCGCGTCGACGTCGGACAGGACGTCACTCCCGCCGATGTCCACGGTCACGCCGTCGACGGTCGCCGTGGCGAAGATCGAACCGCCGCTGTCGTCGAGGTACCACTCGCCCTGGGACGGCAGCCGGAGGCTCAGCGACTCGCCGAGGACGGCCTGCTCGCCGCTCGCCGGCTCGACCACCGGTACGTCGGACGTGGTGGAGGTTGCGGCGGACGTTGCGGTCGACGTCGTACCCGTTGCCCCGGGTGAGTGGCCTGCGTCCGGGTCGTCGTCGGACGTGCAGCCGCCCGCGGCGCCAACGATGACCACGAACAGCAGTGCCGCGATGACCCGAGAACGCATTTCCTCACCCTAGCCACCGGCCGGTCCGGTTTCGGGGGTGTGGGGGCCGGGTATCGGGGCCTCAGACATTCCAACTCGGGCGAAGGATCGTTCAGCATGGTGCTTCTGGATCTTGCCGGCTTCACCTCAGCAGACCTCGCCTCCGCCGGTCCCCGGGAGCTCAAGGTCGTCGAGAGCGAGATCACCAAGGTGATCAAGGTCCTCAACGAGGAGCTGAGGAACCTCAAAGACGTCGACTTCCCGGTCAGGGGACACATCTCCGGTCGCGCGTTCGGCGGCGGACCGCCCTCGCCCCTCCTGGCCGACCACCACGAGCGCGCCCACCGCGTCGTGGTCGACACCCTCGTCGACCTCCGCAAGGACCTGCGCGACTTCCGGACCGCCGTCCGGGAGGCACGCGACCTGATCCGCGACAAGGACGAGGAGGCCGTCGGCGAGATCCAGCTGGTGCTGGCGAAGACCGAGAGCATCGACCTCGGTGCGAACGCGTACCGCGACGCGCAGGTCGAGCACCAGAACGACGGGGGGACCAACTGATGGCCGGCGAGAACCTGGAGCGCTTGCAGCGCTGGACGGCGGGGATGGACCCCGATGACGTCCTGGAGGCACGCGGCGCCTGGCACAAGGGCTCCGGGTCGCTGACCGACGTCCGGCGGACGCTGAAGCAGGCTGCCCACGACATCGGCGACGGCTTCGGTGAGGAGTCCGGTGTCGCCGACTCCGCCGCCCGGGCGTTCCGCCTCGTCGCCCGACGCCTCAAGGACAAGGAGGCGAAGATGATCCGGGCGGCCGACGTACTGCTGTCCGTCCACACCGCGATGGTCGAGGCCCAGTCCGCCCAGGCCGGCGCCCCGGAACGTCCGTCGGACACTCCCCCCAAGCCCGAACAGTTTCCCGGACTCCCCGTGGTCGCGAGCATCGAGTACGCCGTCGCAGCCGCGCAGTACAACACCGGCGTGATCGCCTACAACAACGCGGACCTGGACGCGCAGGCGAAGCTCGCCAGGCTGAACGACGCGTACTCCGAGGCGATCCTCGTCATGAAGACGATCCACGGCGATCCCCGGCTGCCGGTCGTGGTCGGGAGCGACGTCCGCACCAACGACGACCCGCTCAACCCGGTCGAGCTCGTGGACTGGCCGCC
>NZ_JBMCZA010000204.1:20909-20991 GCF_048654705.1 Nocardioides sp. CPCC 206348 | reverse complement strand
CACGTCGGGCAGCGACGTGACCGTCAGGTCCGCCTGGATGGCCTTGACCCTGACCCGGGAGGCGGACTCGTCGACGTCGGCG
>NZ_JBMCZA010000204.1:20567-20739 GCF_048654705.1 Nocardioides sp. CPCC 206348 | reverse complement strand
TGCTGGAACTGGTTGGCGTCCAGCTCGCCCTCGCTCAGCGCGGGGTTCGGCAGCGGGTAGCTCGCGAAGTCCTTGACCTCCAGGTCGATGCCGGCCTCCTTGGCCGCGTCCGTGAGGGTCTTCCAGTACGCGTCGGACGCACCGACGGTGCCGAGCACGACCTTCACCGGGT
>NZ_JBMCZA010000204.1:19979-20540 GCF_048654705.1 Nocardioides sp. CPCC 206348 | reverse complement strand
TCCAGCTCGGTGGTGGCGTCCTTGCCGGTGGCGCGGGGCGTGTCCTCACCGCGGGTCGCGAAGAAGACCACGGCGCCGATGAGCGCGAGCACCACGACGCCGATGCCGAGCAGGAGGGGCAGGCGGGACTTCGGGGCCTCGATGAGGGGAATGTCGTCGGACATCGTCTTCCTTCTCGTTGCGGGCGCGACTCGTGATCGCGCCGGGGGAGCAGCCGGGTGGGCCGCAGGAGCCGCTCACTCTAAGACAACTTACTTGAGTAAGTTAATCGGGGTTGGTGGACCCGATGGTGGTGACAAGGAAGGCAGGCGCGAGGTCATTCCCTGATGTGACCGGGCAGACATTCGAGCTCTCGAAGTCCCGGCCCGAAAATCCCGTTGTGTCAGAACGGGAGCCGACCTACCGTTGTCGCACACGGGAAAGGAGGTGGTCCGAAGAATGATTTCTTTGAGGACGCGTGAGGTGGCTGCCCGCTAGCAGCCCACAGCAGAACCGTTTGGGCTGCTGGTGAAAACAACGCAGCCACCCGACCCGCAGGTGCACCGGGACGTCCCCCGGTCA
>NZ_JBMCZA010000204.1:19864-19969 GCF_048654705.1 Nocardioides sp. CPCC 206348 | reverse complement strand
ATGGTGGTGACAAGGAAGGCAGGCGCGAGGTCATTCCCGGATGTGACCGGGCAGACATCGAGGTCGCCGAAATCCTGGCGCGAAAATCCCGTTGTGTCGGGGCGA
>NZ_JBMCZA010000204.1:16478-19854 GCF_048654705.1 Nocardioides sp. CPCC 206348 | reverse complement strand
GCCCGACGTTTCCGTTGCTCGCGGCCGTCCGGAGCAACGGAATCGTCGGGCTCGGCGACTCAGTGCTCCCGTTGCCAGCGGAGGAACCGGGCGCGCTGCCACGGAGTGAGGGCCCGGCGCCGTGCCACGGTGTGGGTCGACACCCAGCCGTCCGGTGGTGTCGCTGTCCATCTGCGTACGCCCGGGATCGCGCGGGCGCGCTGGCGAGCGTCGACGGTGCGCTGGATGAAGTCCGTCGTGTCCCCGAGGTCGGCCGCGACCATCTCGACGTACTCCAGCCCGGCCCTCCGGAACACTCCTTCACGCCGGATGTCCTTGGCGCGCTGCTGACCCGCAAGGTGCAGCGGGCCGTCGTACTCGCCCGCGACGCCCAGCTCGAGGTCGAGAAGGTCGGGTGTGCCGAGGAAGCGCCCTTCGAGATCGAACACGGGTCGGTTGCAGACGATCGTCCTGATGCCGATGTCGAGCCAGCACAGGCGCATGGCGGTCTCGGCCGGTGACCAGCAGTTCTCGTCGGCAAGGGCGATGGTCGTCCGCAATCGAGTCACCCAGCGGGCACCGGCCAGACGCTCGGTCCAGGCCTCCATCTCGGCGAGGGAGACCAGGTCCGCGGCGCAGGCGCGGTCGACGACGGCGACGGCGTCCACCAGTGATGGTGCGTGGAGCACTTCGAATGCCGTGGATGCGCATGGCGTCGTCAGGGTCAGGCCGTCGACCTCGACCAGCGCCCTGCGCAAGTACGCCGCCTCGGTGAGCCTGACGCCGCGGCGGGGGCGGAGTGAGGAGGGTGGAACCGCCAGGGGCACGGGTAGGTCGACCCGGCCACGCATCCCGTCGAGGTGGCGCGCGCCCGACCAGCGCAGCGCGGCCCAACCGGTGAGCGCCCCGCCCGGCGGCAGCAGGGCGGCCGCCGTGACGATCCGTTGATCGGTGGCGAGCGTCGGGTCGAGGTCCGCGGGCACGTACAGGCCGCGGGTTGCCCTGACCCACCCGCGGCCCCTGGCCTGGGCCTCGGTCGGACCGTCGCGCCCGCTCGGGTCGAGCGCGACCGGCCAGACCAGTCCGGGTCGGCCGGGGCCCACCGCCGGGGGCCTCATGTGACGAGTGCGGAGCGTCATGGCTCCCAGCCTGTGCGACATCGCGGGCCCCTGCGGAGCTCCTCCACAGGGCGCGTCGGCGTCGCGGGATCGAGCCTGACCTTTCCGTTGCTCGTGGCCCTCCGGAGCGACGGAAACGTCGGGCCCGGGCTTCGAGGGCTTGGTCTCTCGAGGCACAGAAAGTTGCCACCGACAACCATTCTGGATTATGGTTGACGAATGGCAACCAATCACACCGCTACCGCGGAACCGGGCCAGATGACCCACCGCGAGATCATGGAGGCCCTGACCGGGCTCCTGCTCGCCATGTTCGTGGCGATGCTCTCCAGCACCGTGGTGAGCAACGCCCTCCCCGCGATCGTCACCGACCTCCACGGCAGCCAGACCGGCTACACGTGGATCGTCGTCGCGACGCTGCTCACCATGACCGCGACCACCCCGATCTGGGGCAAGCTGGCGGACCTGTTCAGCAAGAAGCTCCTCGTCCAGGTCGCCCTGGTCATCTTCTCCATCGGCTCGGTGATCGCCGCCCTCGCGCCCAGCATGGGCGTGCTGATCGGCGCCCGCGCGATCCAGGGCCTCGGCATCGGCGGCCTGACCGCGCTCGTCCAGGTCGTCATCGCCTCGATGGTCTCCCCGCGTGAGCGGGGCCGCTACAGCGGCTACATCGGCGCCGTCTTCGCGACCGCCACCGTGAGCGGCCCGCTGCTCGGCGGCCTCGTCGTCGACAGCCCCCTCGGCTGGCGCGGCTGCTTCATGATCGGCCTTCCCGTGGCGGCGCTCGCATTCGTCGTACTGCAGAAGACGCTGCACCTGCCGGTGGTCAAGCGCGAGGTCAAGATCGACTACGCCGGCGCGACCCTGATCATGGGCGGCATCAGCCTGATCCTCGTCTGGGTCAGCCTGGCCGGCACCAACTTCGACTGGGTCTCGGGTACGTCGGCCGCACTCGTCGCGGGCAGCGTGGCCCTCGTCGCGGCGGCCCTGTGGGTCGAGTCCCGCGTGGCCACCGAACCGGTGATCCCGCTGCGCCTGTTCCGCGACCGCACCACCGCGCTCGCCACCGCGGCGTCGGTGATGATCGGCGTCGCCATGTTCGGTGCGACGGTCTACCTCAGCCAGTACTTCCAGCTCGCCCGCGGCATGAGCCCCACCGAGGCCGGCCTGATGTCGATCGCGATGGTCGGCGGCCTGCTGGTGTCGAGCATCGTCAGCGGCCGGGTCATCTCCGAGACCGGTCTGTGGAAGCGGTGGCTCGTCGGCGGCATGGTGCTGGTCGTGGTCGGGATGGCGCTGCTCGGCACGATCGACGCGCACACGGGCCTGTGGGTCGTCGCCGGCTACATGGCGGTCATCGGTGTCGGCCTCGGCGCCACCATGCAGAACCTGGTGCTCGCCGTGCAGAACAACACTGCGCCGGCCGACCTCGGCGCGGCCAGCTCGCTCGTCGCGATGTTCCGTTCGATCGGTGGCTCCGTCGGTGTCGCCGCGCTCGGCGCGGTGCTCGCCCACCAGGTCACGGGCGGTGTGAAGGACGGCCTCCTCGCCCTGGTCAAGTCCGGCAAGGTGACCCCCGAACAGCTCGCCACGATGGAACACTCCACCGGCGACATCCCCGACCTCGCCAGCCTGCCGCTGCCGATCCGCGCGCTCTACGAGAACTCGTTCGGCGACGCCGTCGGGCACCTCTTCTGGGTGTCGGTACCGTTCACGATCGTGGCGTTCCTCTGCATCCTGTTCATCAAGGAGGTGCCGTTGCGCACCACCACCGGGGCGGTCGAAGAGTCCGAGCTGGAGGTCGCGCGATGACCACCAGGCTGGGCAGCGAGCGCGTCGAGGCGCTGAGCGAGCTCGAGACCGAGGTCGGTGTGCTGATCCGCAGGATCCGCCGCGTCATCGGCGAACGGGCTCGCGCCGTGCACCCCGAGCTGCTGCCGGCGTCGTACCTGATGCTGTCCTACGTCCGCGAGCACGGACCGCTGCGGGCCTCTGCGATGTGTGCGGTGTTCGACATCGACAAGGGCGCCATCAGCCGGCAGGTGCAGCACCTGATCGACCTGGGGCTGGTCGACCGGCAGCCCGACCCGGAGGACGGCCGGGCGACGTTGCTGACCATCAGTGACGAGGGCGAGTCCCGCCTCGAGGGCGTCGCGTCCGAACGCCGCGAGCTCCTCGCCGAGCGCCTCGGCGACTGGTCGGCCGACGAGGTGAGGGCGTTCTCCGCGTCGCTTCGTCGCTACAACGACGCCCTCGGGATCCCGGCCGACCGCTGAGTCAGG
>NZ_JBMCZA010000204.1:14240-16468 GCF_048654705.1 Nocardioides sp. CPCC 206348 | reverse complement strand
GAGTCCCGCCTCGAGGGCGTCGCGTCCGAACGCCGCGAACTCCTGGCCGAGCGCCTCGGTGACTGGTCGGCCGACGAGGTGAGGGCGTTCTCCGCTTCGCTTCGTCGCTACAACGACGCGCTCGGGATCCCCGCCGACCGCTGAGTCAGCTCGCGTGGTTCAACGCAGCCAGACCGCCGTGTCCGGTGGCAGCAGGCCGTCGATGAGCGGTCCGCTGCTGATCAGCACCTCGCCCTCGGGCAGCGCCTTGGGGTACGTGCTGGTGTTGAGCAGCACGGTCACGCCCGCCCGTCGTACGACGAGCATCTTGCCCTCCGTGGTGGCCTCCGTGGTCTCGTCCGCGCCAGCGAAGACCTCGCGGCGTGCGGCCAGCGCGCGGCGGTAGAACGCCAGAGTCGAGCCGTCGTCGTCCTGCTGGGCCGCGACGGTCAGGTGCGCCCAGTCGGGGGGCTGGGGGATCCACGGCTGGGAGCCCTCCGCACCCCCGAAGCCGTACGGCGGCGCGGACCCGGACCACGGCAACGGGACCCGGCAGCCGTCGCGCCCGGGCTCACCGGTGCGGAACCAGGAGGGGTCCTGGCGCGCCTCGGGCGGCACGTCGACCTGCTCGAGTCCGAGCTCCTCGCCCTGGTACAGGTAGGCCGAGCCGGGCAGGGCGAGCATCGCGAGCGTGGCCGCGCGGCCACGGGCGAGACCGACCGGCCCGCCGCCGTACCGCGTGGGATGGCGGATCACGTCGTGGTTCGACAGCACCCAGGTGGGGGCGGACGCGGCGGCGCCGACCGCCGCGATCGAGTTGTTCACGACCTCGGCGAAGTCCTTCGCCTTCCACGGCGTGCCGAGCCAGCCGAAGTTGAAGGCCTGGTGGAGCTCGTCGGGGCGGATGAAGAGCGCCATGGACTCGGCGGTCTGGGTCCAGGCCTCGGCGACGGCCATCCGTTCGCCGGGGTAGGAGTCGAGGACCTTGCGCCAGCGGCGGTAGACCTCGTGCACCTCGGGCTGCTCCCACATCGGCTCGTCCCGCAGGACGCGCTCGACCATCGACTCGGCGGCCTTCTTCTTCTTCTTCTTCTTCTTCGTGCCGGCCTTCTCCTGCGTTGGCTCCGGGCGCACCTGGTCACGAAGCGACGCCTCCTTGTAGAGGCCGTGCGCCACGTCGACCCGGAAGCCGTCGACCCCGCGGTCGAGCCAGAACCGCAGCACGCCCTCGAACATGTCGCCGACCTCGGGGTTGCGCCAGTCGAGGTCGGGCTGGGAGGTGTCGAAGAGGTGGAGGTACCAGCTGCCATCAGGAACGCGCGTCCACGCGGGTCCGCCGAAGATCGAGTTCCAGTTGTTCGGCGGCTCGCTCCCGTCGGCGCCCCGGCCCTCGCGGAACAGGTAGCGCGCCCGCTCGGGCGAGCCCGGCGCGGCGGCGAGGGCTGCCTGGAACCACGCGTGCTGGTCCGAGGTGTGGTTCGGGACCAGGTCGACGATCACCCGCAGCCCGAGCTCGTGCGCGGTCTCGATCAGTACGTCGGCATCGGCCAGGCTGCCGAAGAGTGGATCGACGTCCATGTAGTCAGCGACGTCGTACCCGTGGTCCTTCTGGGGCGAGGTGTAGAAGGGCGTGATCCACAGGGCGTCGACGCCGAGGTCGCGCAGGTACGGCAGTCGCGACGTGATGCCCGGGAGGTCGCCGATCCCGTCGGCGTCTCCGTCATGACTCAGCTCGTCGGCGAAGCTGCGGACGTAGACCTGGTAGACGACGGCGTCGCGCCACCAGGGGACGGGCGTCGATGTCATCGGAACTCCTCGGGGTCGACGGCGATCCAGACGTGTTCGGCCGTGGCGACGACGTCGCCGATCTCGCCGTAGATCGTGGCGGCCGTGAAGGTCTTGCGCCCGTCGACCCGGAGCTGCTCTCCGACGATGACGTAGCGCTCGGAGGTGCGCGGCAGGCGGCGGACCTCGGCGGTGATCCGGCCGAGCACGGACGGCCGTCCCTCGAGGTCGCTGGACCAGCCGCCGGGGCAGTCGAGCGCTGCCCAGGTCAGCGCCACGTTGCTCTCGTACGGCGACCAGGTGCTCGCCACGCGACCGTCCTCGGGGGAGGTCCGGGCCACGGCGGGCAGCGGGCCGGCGAAGATCCGCAGCCCGTCGCCGGGGCGGCGATCGGTGCCGCAGACGAAGCAGCGCCGGAACGGGTGCTGTCCGTGGCCGCGGAATGCCGCCTCCGCCACGGCGGC
>NZ_JBMCZA010000204.1:10850-14180 GCF_048654705.1 Nocardioides sp. CPCC 206348 | reverse complement strand
CGTCGCTCCGGCGGCCGTCGCGGTGAGCTGCATCGGCGTCTCGAGCGGCGGCGGTTGCCGCAGGGTCACAGTGACGGGGCGACCGATCCCCTGGCCGGGGAGCGTGGCCGCGAGCGCGCCGGCGACCCAGCCTCCGTTGCCGGAGCGGGGCGGACCGTTGAAGCGGCGGGGGACAGCGAGCGTGGTCACGCGCCAAGCCTGCCACCCCCCTATAGGACACCGGCAGCGTGGCGGGAGACGTCGGCGGCAGCTTGCTGCCCCCCTGCGCCGGAGACATGCTCGGTCAATAGGACAGAATGGTTTCGTGAGCGATCTCATCGACACCACCGAGATGTACCTCCGCACGATCTACGAATTGATCGAGGAGGGCATCACGCCGCTGCGCGCCCGTATCGCCGAGCGCCTGCACCAGAGCGGACCGACGGTCTCGCAGACGGTCGCCCGCATGGAGCGCGACGGCCTGCTCACGGTGGAGGGCGACCGCCACCTCGAGCTCACCGAGGACGGCCAGCGCCTCGCGACCCGCGTCATGCGCAAGCACCGCCTCGCCGAACGCCTCCTCGTCGACGTCATCGGCCTGGACTGGGAGCTCGTCCACGAGGAGGCGTGCCGCTGGGAGCACGTCATGTCCGAGACCGTGGAGCGCCGCCTGCTGAAGCTCCTCAACCACCCGACCGAGTCGCCGTACGGCAACCCGATCCCCGGCCTTGCGGAGCTGGGTGAGGAAAAGGTCGGCGAGACCTTCATGGCCGGCGTCGAGCCGCTCTCCAAGGCCGCCGGCCCGGAGGTCTCCCGCGCCCTGGTCCGCCGCATCTCCGAGGAGATGCAGAAGGACGAGGCGCTGATGAGCGCCATGCGTCGCGTCGGCGCGCTGCCCGACAAGACGATCACGATCCAGGCCACCGCCGACGGCGTGCTGGTGGGTTCCGGTGGCGAGACCGCCGAGATCTTCCCCGAGGCCGCCGACCACATCTTCGTGAAGCGGCTCTGAGCCTCAGGTCTTCCTGACGGCTGCCAGTCGCGGCAGCCACTCACTGGTGCCCTCGGCAACCAGGTGGGTGGCCAGTGCGTCGCCGCGGGTCGGCCCGCGGTTGACGATCACCACGGGTACGTCGCGCTGCGCGGCACGCCGCACGAACCGCAGCCCGCTCATCACGGTCAGGCTGGATCCGGCAACCAGCAGCGTGCCGCCCGCCTCGGCGAGGGCCTCGACCGCCGCGTAGCAGCGTTCGACCCGGTCCTTCGGCACGTTCTCGCCGAAGAACACGACATCGGGCTTCAGCAGGCCGCCGCACTCCTCGCACGGGGGTACGACGAACCCGGCTGTCTCCTCGAGGGCGACATCGCCGTCCGGGCGGTTCGCCACCTCCGCATGCCGGGCGGCCCAGCCGGGGTTGGCGCGCTCGAGTCGTTCCTGCAGCGCGATCCGTGACGTCGTACTCCTGCAGGAGAGGCAGACGACGTCGGCGACGCGGCCGTGCAGGGCAATCAGGTGCGGGGTGCCGGCGGCCTCGTGGAGGCCGTCGACGTTCTGGGTGATGACCAGGTCGGCGCCGAGCGCTGCGACGGCAACGTGGCCGGGGTTGGGGGTGGCGTGGCCCATCCGGGCCCAGCCGAGGTGGCTGCGCGCCCAGTACCGCTGGTGGGCGGTCGGGCTGGCGACGAACTCCTGGAAGGTCATCGGCATCCGCGCGGGCGCGTCCGGGCCGCGGTAGTCAGGGATGCCCGAGTCGGTCGAGAGTCCCGCGCCGGTGAGCACCACCAGTCGTCCGCGCGCACACTGCTCGAGGGCGGCCTCAGCCGTAACGGAGCTTGGCACGTTCGCGGGCCTTCGCGGCCTCGATCTCGCGGTCCTTCGGAGGCGCCGCGCTGACGAGGTCCTCCAGCAGGTGCTGGGTGATGTGGGCGATCTCGGCGACGGCCTTGTCGAACGCGGCCTGGTTGGCCTGGCTCGGCCTGGTCGATCCGCTGACCTTGCGGACGTACTGCAGGGCAGCGGCCGTCACCTCGTCGTTGGTCGCCGGCGGCTCGAAGTTGTGGAGTGTCCGGATGTTGCGGCACATGTTCCGAGCCTACGCCGAGCCGGGGGCGCACAATGACCCGATGAGATCTCGGATCGGGACGGTGTCGGTCATCCTCGCGGCGAGCCTGTTGCTCGGCGGCTGCGGGGGAGAGGACGACCCGGAGGGCGGGCGCGACGCGGCCAGCCGGCCGACGACCACGACGGGGACGAGCGCCGCGCCCAGCCAGGAGCCCTGGCAGGCCCTCGACGGCCCCCTGAGCCGCTGCGGACCACAGCCCGCCGACGTGGCCGACGCGGGGTTCACGCCGACGGTGCTGCAGGACGAGCGGATCGGGAAGGTCAGTGCCGTGAGGGCCGGGACCGGGCCGACGGTCGCGATCCTGCTCCACCAGACCGACGGCAACGGCCTGTGCGGCTGGTTGCCGTACGCCGCCGACCTCCTTGCCGAGCCGGGCGTCCAGGTGCTGGCGATCGACCTGTGCGGGTACGGCGAATCGACCTGCAACGGTGGCCGGCGGTCGGGGCCGGGGCAGGCCGACGCGGTCGGCGTGGCCGTGCGCGAGGCGCGGACCGGACTGGGGGCGACCCGGGTGGTCGTGGTCGGCGCATCGATGGGCGGCAGCGTTGCCCTGATGGCGGCGGCAAGTGACGCGAAGATCGATGCGGCCGTCGACCTGTCCGGCCCGGTGGACTGGGCTGGCCTCGAGGTCATCGACGGCGGACGTGCCCTCCGGGTCCCGGTCCTGGTGTCGATGGCCGATGACGAGGGTGAGGAGGCGGTTGCCGGGTCGCAGTCGATCGCCGACCAGGCACCGGCGGGCAGCCGGTTCGAGCCGGCCGAGTCCGGCCACGGCTACCGACTGCTCCTCGACGGCGACGCCCTGCCCGCCGCGCTCCACGAGGCTGTCGCCGCCTGGATTCGGGGCCAGCCCACTTCCTAGAGCTCGAAGAACTGCGCGTCCTCGCCGGTCACTACCACCACCCGGCCGTCGGGCATGGGCAGCGCGCGGACGTCGTCCACGTCGTCGCCGTACTCCACCTGCTGGAGGCGCTCGTGGAGCTTGCCGTCCTTGACCTTGACGACGGAGACGTAGCCGATGCGACGGCTCGTGTACTTCTCGAGCACCGTCAGCGCCGTGCGCTCGTCAGGCAGCCAGGTGAAGGCGCGCGGGTCGAGGCCGGCGCGGGCGGTCGTGTCGGGGCCGTAGTTGTGGATGTCCATCCGCCGCACGTGGGTGACGTCGCGGACGTTGAACAGGCCGATCTGGGCACCCCAGCCACCCTTGCCGTCAGGGCCTTCACCGACC
>NZ_JBMCZA010000204.1:7313-10840 GCF_048654705.1 Nocardioides sp. CPCC 206348 | reverse complement strand
AAGGCGCGCGGGTCGAGGCCGGCGCGGGCGGTCGTGTCCGGGCCGTAGTTGTGGACGTCCATCCGCCGCACGTTGGTGACGTCGCGGACGTTGAACAGGCCGATCTGGGCGCCCCAGCCACCCTTGCCGTCAGGGCCTTCGCCGACGCCGATCATCCGGTTCGGGCCGAGCGGGTGCAGGTACGACGAGAAGCCCGGGATCTTCAGCTTGCCGAGCAGCCTGGGCTTCGCGGTGTCGGTGAGGTCGACGGCGTACAGCGGGTCGACCTGCCGGAACGTCACCATGATCGCCAGGTCGTCGAACCAGCGCATGGACTGGATGTCCTCGTTGCGGCCGAGGTTGTCGAGGCGGCCGTGCTCCACGAGCTCGTCGCCGTCGCGCTCGAAGGTGACGATCGAGTTGAAGTTGCCCGTCTCCTCCGTCGGCCCGACGGCCACCCGCAGCACGCCGTCGGCCTCGTCGATCGACCAGCGGTCGCGGATCGCGCCCTCGACCTCGCCGGACGCGACGTGCGTGGCCTGCTTGCCGTCGAGCTCGAAGTCGAAGAGGTACGACGACCCGCCGCCCGTCGGCTGGATGCGCAGGTCGCACACGTCGCAGCGCGGCAGGCCGCCCCAGCCGCCGCTCGTGGCGAGGTAGAGGTGGTCCGCGGACTCGTAGGCGATGCCGGTCTGGCCGGCCAGGCCGATCGCGTCGACCTTGTCCGGGGACCCGGCGTCGAAGCCGACGACGCTGGTGGTGTCGAGGGCGAGCTCGTCCGAGGGGATGGCGACATTGGTGCAGTCGAGCAGCTGCTGGGTCTTCGCGTCGTCACCGTCGCCCGAGGTGATCGTGGGCAGCCAGTCCTCGATCTTGGAGTCCTCGACCAGCTTGCGGTTGTGCTTGAGCGCCTCGTTGTCGCTGCGCTTGCCGCGCGGCTCGACGAAGTCGAGGTCCGGCAGCCCCGAGGACAGCACCATTCGGATGGTCGAGCCGTGCTGGCGGGCCGAGGACAGGGCTGAGTCGTAGGTGACGTCGTGGGTGATCTCCGGTTCGGCCGGTTCGGCGAGCGAGATGGTCAGCACGCGCGTGCCGGTCGGCTGGGCGTACCCGTAGCCGTACTTGTCGCTCGGACGCACGTCGGCGTCGTCGTCGGCACCGATCGCGACGACGGTGTCGCCGCTCAGCAAGATCTCGGCATCCTCCAGGCCGGGGAGGCCGATCCGGCCGAGCTTCTTCGTGGAGGAGCCGGTGACGTCGTACACGAACAGGGCGTCGTCGCGGACCAGGGTGAGGACCTTGCCGTCGGTCTTGGCGGTGTCCGGCTCGTCGACCGCCATCTCCTGCACGTTGGTGCCCGTCTCGCTGCTCTCCTGGCGGGAGGTCTGCGGGGTGGTGTCCCGGTTGAGGCTCTTGTACGACTGGCTCGCGGCGCCGCTGACACTGTCCTCCACTGCGTCGCCGAGCTCACGCAGGCCGTTGCCGTAGTAGACGGGACCGCCGCCACCCCAGCCGTACGGACCGACCAGGTCGAGCGCCCGGTCGATGTAGGCCTGCAGCAGGTCGTCGCAGTCCTTCGCCGGCTCGAGGTCGGCCTGGAACGCCACATGGCTCGGCAACGCCTCGGTGCCCGGCGGGTTGCCGCCACCACCGGAGCCGTCATCGACGAGGGTGCCGGTCAGGAATGCCCCGGCCAGGCCGGTCACGGCAGCCGCCGTCAGCAACGGCCGTACGACGATCCGCCGGCGGTGCTGCTGGTCCTTCGTCGCCGCGGCGAGGATCGCTCCGGTCGGTGCCTTGCCGGTGGGGTAGTCGTCCCAGAGGTTCTCGAGGTCGGTCATTTCTTCGTCCCTCCGGACAGGTCGAGGAGGTGGTCGTTGGAGGCCAGGTGGGCGAGCGCGCGGGACAACCGGCTCTTCACGGTGCCGGGCGGCACGCCGAGGGCTTCGGCGGTCTGCTTCTCGGTCAGCTGCACGAAGTACCGCAGCACAACCACGTCGCGGTTGGGCTTGGTCAGGGTCCCGAGCGCACGGTGTACGGCGTCCGCGACGGCCACCCGCTCGGCGGCATCGCCCCCGAGGGGGCGGTCGCTGCGTTCCAGGGAGCGCGGGTCGTCGTACTGCCGGTCCTTCCACCATCGCGTGCGGCGGGTGTCGCGCAGGCAGTTGAGGAGCATCCGGTAGACGTAGGCCTCGCGGTTGTCGGCGGAGCTGACCCGGTCCCAGCCCGTGTAGCAGCGGACCAGGGTGGTCTGCGCGAGGTCCTCGGCCTCGTGCGGCCGGGCGCCGAGGAAGATGGCCGCCCGCACCAGGGTCGGCCAGCTCTGCTCGACATAGTCGGCGTAGACCGCTTCGGTCTCGGGATCCACATGTGCTCCGTCGTTCTGCCCAACCTGGGTGCTGGTGCTGAACCTATGACGGCATCACCCCGGTGCGAGGTTCCATCGGGAGTGGAAGACTCCCGACATGGCTTCCTCCACACGCCCTTACGACATCGTCCTGTTCGGAGCAACCGGCTTCACCGGCGGCCTGACCGCCGACTACCTCGCCGAGCACGCGCCCAAGGACCTGCGCTGGGCGCTCGCCGGCCGCAACGAGAAGAAGCTCGAGGCGGTCCGGTCCCGGCTGGCAGGGGTGAATCCCGCGCTGGCCGACCTCCCGTTGCTCGTTGCCGACGCGGCGGATGCCGCGGCCCTGGCCGAGGTCGTCGCCACCACCCAGGTCGTCGCCACGACCGTCGGGCCCTACATCGAGTACGGCGGCCCGCTGGTCGCTGCGTGCGCGGCCGCCGGCACCGACTACGTCGACCTGACGGGTGAGCCGGAGTTCGTCGACCGCACCTACGTCGAGCACAATGCCGCGGCCGAGGGCTCCGGCGCACGGATCGTGCACTGCTGCGGCTTCGACTCGATCCCGCACGACCTCGGTGCGTACTTCACGATCAAGGAGCTCGCCAAGGAGGTCGGCGGCGAGCTGACCGCACCGGTCGAGATGCGCGGTGTGGTGCGCTCGAAGGCCGGATTCTCCGGCGGCACCTTCCACTCGGCGCTCACGGCGTTCTCCCGCGCGCGGCAGATGAAGGAGGCCTCCGGCGCCCGTCGCAAGATGGAGCCGCGGCCCGAGGGTCGCCGTTCGCGTGCGAGTGCCGGACGGCCCCGCCGCGACAGCGAGCTCGGCTACTGGCTGCTGCCCCTGCCGACCATCGACCCGTTCGTGGTGGCGCGCAGCGGGGCAGCCCTGCCGTCGTACGGCCCTGCGTTCACGTACTCCCACTTCGCGGGCACCAAGACCCTTCGCTATGCCGCAGGCGGCGCCGTCGGCGCGAGCGGACTGGCCGTGGCCTCGCAGGTGCCGCCGCTGCGCAACGCGCTGCTCAAGCGGGTGCCGCAGGGTGAGGGTCCGTCGGCCAGCCGTCGCGAGAAGTCCTGGTTCACCGTCGACTTCGTGGCCGAGAGCGCCGGAACGTCGGTGCGGACCCGCGTCTCCGGCGGCGACCCCGGCTACACCGAGACGGCGAAGATGCTGGCCGAGGCCGCCCTGTGCCTGGCC
>NZ_JBMCZA010000204.1:7171-7303 GCF_048654705.1 Nocardioides sp. CPCC 206348 | reverse complement strand
GAGAAGTCCTGGTTCACCGTCGACTTCGTGGCCGAGAGTGCCGGTACGTCGGTGCGGACCCGCGTCTCCGGCGGCGACCCCGGTTACACCGAGACCGCGAAGATGCTGGCCGAGGCCGCCCTGTGCCTGGCG
>NZ_JBMCZA010000204.1:6786-7161 GCF_048654705.1 Nocardioides sp. CPCC 206348 | reverse complement strand
CACGAAAATCGACAACGGCCGACCGGGTGATCCGGTCGGCCGTTGCCGTCGTGTGCTGTGTCCCCACTTCTCAGCAGACGATCATCGGGTGGCGCCACCCATCCGACGGCGGGCGAGCAGTGAGCCCGCCGCGGTCACCACGCCGCCACCGGCGAGGACCCACGCGAGGTTGAGGCCCTCGTCGTCGGTCGAGCCGGTTCCGGCGTCGATCCGGTTCGGGAGCTGGACGTCCTCGGTGCCGCCCACCTCGTCGGCCGGGTCGTTCTGGTCGGCCGGGTCGTTCTGGTCGGCCGGGACGTCGTCTCCGGGCACGTCCTCCGGGTTGTCGCCCGGCTCCGGGTTGGTCAGGTCGTCCGGGCCCTCGGGGCGGGGCTC
>NZ_JBMCZA010000204.1:6352-6776 GCF_048654705.1 Nocardioides sp. CPCC 206348 | reverse complement strand
CCGGCGTCGATGCGGTTCGGGACCTGGACGTCGTCGGCGTCGGCGACGTCGTTCTCGACGACCGGCGCTTCGTCAGCCGGCACCTCGTCAGCGGGGACGTCCTCGGGCTTGTCGCCCGGCTCACCGTTGGTGAGGTCGTCGGGGCCTTCAGGGTCGTTGTCGTCCTCACCGTTGGTCAGGTCGCCGGGGCCCTCGGGGTCGTTGTCGTCCTCACCGTTGGTGAGGTCGCCGGGGCCGTGCGGCTTGGGGTCGTCGTTGTCCTCGGGGTTGGTGATGTCACCGGGACCCTGGGGCTTCGGGTCGTTGTCGTCCTTCGGGATGGCGATGTCGCCGGGGCCCTGCGGCTTCGGGTCCTCGTCGTCCTTCGGGATGGCGATCTCGGCGGGGCCCTCGGGCTTCGGGTCCTCGTCGTCGTGCGGCTGGA
>NZ_JBMCZA010000204.1:4989-6342 GCF_048654705.1 Nocardioides sp. CPCC 206348 | reverse complement strand
CCGGGGCCCTGCGGCTTCGGGTCCTCGTCGTCCTCCGGGTTCGCGATGTCGCCCGGGCCCTGCGGCTTCGGGTCCTCGTCGGGCGTCGGGTTGGCGATCTCGCCGGGGCCCTGCGGCTTCGGGTCCTCGTCGTCATGGGGCTGGGCGATGATGACCGGGCCGGGCTCGAAGCCGTCGGCGTGAGCGGTTCCGGCGAAGCCGCCGAAGGCGATGGCGCTGGCGGCGAGCGGGGTGGCGATCAGGACGCGGAGCGCGGTGCGGGTGGTGGTGTTCATGGTGTTCTCCTCAGGTTGGCTGGGCCCTTGCGGAGCCCGGTGGCTTGGTGTTCTTGGTGGTAAGAGCACGCCGGCCTGAGGACCTTGCAGATTTTCTGGAGAACTTTCCGGACTTCTTCTTCCGGGGCATCCGGGCCCCCGCACCACTGCCGCAACCGCTACAGGAACTGCACCGGGTCGAACTCCTCGATCGGGATGATCCGCACGCGCGGCAGCCGTTCGTTGAAGGCCTGCACGTCGTACTCGAGGTCGTAGAAGGCGAGTCCCTGGTTGGCGAGCTGCAGGAAGGCGTTGTTGCGGAACTCCGCGAACCCGACGACACCGACCCGGCGGCTTCCGTCCAGCAGGTCGCGGATCTGGTCGACGAAGTCGCCGTCGTTGCTGACCAGGAGGACGTCGGCGTCGCGGTTCTTCAGCTCGACCAGCGTGCGCTGGATGGCGATGTCCACGACCTTCTCGCCGGCGTCACCGGACAGCGGGATCGGGCGGTACCCGATCGCGATCAGCGCCTGCACGAACGACATCGGGAGCTCGTTGTTGGCGGCCAGGAAGAACAGCCCGTTCGCCGGCTTGTCGGCGCCCTCGCTCGCGAACTGCAGCAACCGCTCCCAGCGCGGGCGCTCGTCCGGGCGCGGTCGCCGTCCGAGGATCGACTGGCCGAGTGTGGCGTCGATGTTCTCGCCGTCGACCAGGACGTACGTCGTGCGCGGGGAGTCGTCCATGTCCTGAGACTAGGGCGTGGCCTCGACCTCGGTTCCTGAAAACGCTGATCGGCGCGATTCGCATCAACCAGGTTGATGCGAATCGCGCCGTTGTTCGTCCGTCGTGTCAGCTCAGCGCTTCGGTCGAGGCCAGGTGCGCGTAGACGACCGTGTTGTCGGGGTAGCCGGATGCGGTCCGCTTGCCGCCGCAGGTGATCAGGCGAAGCAGCGGCTCGTCCGTGTCCGGCCAGATCTTGTCGTAGGGCAGGTGCTCCTTCGGTACGTCGTCGACCTCGTCGACCACGAACGTCGCCACCCCGTCGGCGCGGTGGATGCGGATCACGTCGCCGGGCTGCAGCTTCGCCAGGTCCCAGAAC
>NZ_JBMCZA010000204.1:3929-4927 GCF_048654705.1 Nocardioides sp. CPCC 206348 | reverse complement strand
AGCGACCCGTCGGCCTTGAGGCCGCGGCCGGTCAGCTTCTCGTCCACGTCGATGGCGGGCACCTCGAGCCGGGTCGGTACGGCGACCCGCACCGCCGGCGCCGGAGCCGCGGGTACGACGGGCGCGGGTGCGTCGTCGGCGAAGACCGCCGTCACGGGCGGTGGGGTGGCGGGCTGCGGCTGGGTGAGCTCGACGATGCCGAACGTGCCGGCGGTCAGTCCGGCGAGCATGCCGATCACTGCCACGATCCGGGTCAGTCGTGCCTTGATGCCCATGACCTGTCCTCCTGCGTTGAGTGCGTACGCAGGTAGGAGCAGGTCGTGGGGCGAACCTTGCAGGTTTTCGCAGATCAGCCCGGGCAGGGGTTGAACGTGAAGGTCCGGGACCTCGTGCTGCGGAGGCCGGCGCTGTCGGTCGCGGTGAAGGTGACCTTCACGTTGCCACCGACGGGGACGGGGATGATTGCCTTCCAGCGCCCGTTGTCGGGTGTGGCCGATGCCTGGCCGCTGGTCGCCCCGGACCAGGACACCTTCACCGAGCGAACGCCCGAGCCGTCGGTGACCGTGGCCGAGACCGGGACACTGCAGTCGGTCGCGGACGCAGTGATCGTCCCGATCACGGGCGGCCGGTTCACGGTCAGGCTGACCGTGACCAGCACGGTGCCCCCACTCCAGGTGATCGCGACCTGCCCGCTGTGCGCGCCCTCCGAGAGCCCGGACCGGCTGGCCCGGATCCGCAGCGTCGTCTCCGCACCGGGGTCCAGGGACCCGGAGCCGGTCGAGACCGACAGCCACTTCACGCGCGGCTGCGCGGTGAAGTCCAGCGCGGTGCCGCCGACGTTGCTCAACCGGGTCGTTCCCGACGTGCCGCTGGTGCCCAGGCGGATGGACCGGGTCGAGACCTGGAGGTCCGCGGGGGCCGCGATCGTGGGTGCCTCGCTGGTGGCGGAGCTGGACGGCTCCGTCGGCGAGGGCGCGAATTTCGTCGGCATGCCCGAC
>NZ_JBMCZA010000204.1:0-3919 GCF_048654705.1 Nocardioides sp. CPCC 206348 | reverse complement strand
GGTGCCTCGCTGGTGGCGGAGCTGGACGGCTCCGTCGGTGAAGGAGCGAACTTGGTCGGCATGCCCGAGGCGGTCACCGTGGGAGTGGGCGTGGCCGGTTCGGTGGCAGGTGTCGTCGGTGCCGCGCTGGTGGGGCTGTCGACACCGACCAGGTCGCCGTCGCCGTCGGGCCACAGGACCAGGGCCGCCGTACCGCCGAGGGCGAGCAGCAGCACGATCAGGCCGACCAGCAGGGCGCGGCGCCTGTCGCCCGAGTCGTCCTGCGGCGGGACGACCGGAGCCACAGGAGCGGCCGGTGCGTCGACGTAGTAGGAGACGAGGCGCTCGTCGTCGAGCACCCGGTCCTTGAGGGCCGCCGGGGCGGCGAAGGCCGGGACGCCGGCCAGCAGGGCCAACGGGCTGACCATCAGCTTGCGGCGGCTCTCGCACACGTCGCAGCCGTCGATGTGGCGGGCGACGCGCTTGCGGATCAGCGGCGAGAACCCGCCGTCCCAGTCCTTCAGCAGCTCGGCGAGGTCGTCGCACTCGTCGCTCCCGCGGCGGGCGATCAGCAGTGCGCCCAGCGAGCGCTCGACCTGGTCGCGGACCCGGCTCAGCATCACGTAGGCGTTGGCGGGGGTCACGTCCATGGCCGCGGCGAGCTCGGTACCGTCGAGGCCCTGGCGCAGGTGCAGGTCGAGGAGCGCGCGGTCGCGGTCGTTGAGGCCCTCGGCCGCTGCCCAGACGAGCTCGCTGAGCTCGGCCTGGACGTCGTCCTGCACGACCTGCTGTTCGGGTCCGTTCGTCTCGTCAGGCATGGCTTCCAGCCATTCGTCGTCGTGGGCCAGTCGCCCGCGGCCGCGCAGCGTGCGCAGGCATTCGTTGCGTACGACGGAGTAGAGCCACGGTCGCAACCGACTCGCGTCGCGCAGCTGCCCGAGCTTCTCCGCCATCACCACGAACGAGTCCGCCACGCAGTCGGAGGCTTCCTCGCGGTTGCGGAGCATCGAGAACGCGAAGTCGTAGAGCCGGTCGGCGTACTTCTCGTAGACGCCGGCGAACGCAGCCCGGTCCCCGGCGAGGACGCCGGCGACGAGGTCCACGTCGTCCGTCGACGCACCCGAGGAGTTCATGGCGCGATCCTAGGGAAAACGGACGCGCTGCGGCTCGATTGCACATCGGTCCCCTCGGGTTCTCGTGCGGCATGGACACCTGTGAGAGCGTCGGGCGGCCGCGATCTTGCAGTTTTTTGCCGACCGCCTGTCTGTCATTCAGTCCTGCCAACAAGAATCGCGCCCGAATCCTGTGGGATCTCGACTGTCACGGAGGCCTCGCGAGATGGCAGCGTCGGAACCGTGCCACAGGTCTCGCGAATCGCCATCGTCAACCGCGGAGAAGCCGCCATGCGGCTCATCCACGCCGTCCGTGACCTCAACGCCCGGGACACGTCCCGCAGCGAGGTGATCCGGACGATCGCGCTCCACACCGACGTCGACGCCGGGTCGGCGTTCGTCCGTGAGGCCGACGAGGTCCACCTGCTCGGAGCGGCGGCCGACCGCCCGTACCTCGACCTCGAGGTCCTGGAGCGCGCCCTGGTCGCGACCGGGGCCGACGCGGCCTGGGTCGGCTGGGGCTTCGTGGCCGAGGACCCGGCCTTCGCCGAGCTGTGCGACCGGCTGGGCGTGACCTTCATCGGGCCGAGCGCCGACGCGATGCGCAAGCTCGGCGACAAGATCGGCTCCAAGCTGATCGCGGAGGAGGTCGGCGTCCCGGTCGCGCCGTGGAGCCGTCGCGGTGTCGACAACCTCGAGGACGCGCTGGCCAGCGCCGACGAGATCGGCTACCCGCTGATGCTGAAGGCCACCGCCGGCGGCGGCGGACGCGGCATCCGCAAGGTGACCTCCCGCGAGGAGCTCACCGACGCCTACCAGCGGACCCGGGACGAGGCCGAGCGCGCGTTCGGCAGCGGCGTGGTGTTCCTCGAGAAGCTGGTGACCGACGCCCGCCACGTCGAGGTCCAGGTCATCGCCGACGGCCAGGGCACCGCGTGGGCGATCGGCGTGCGGGACTGCTCGGTGCAGCGCCGCAACCAGAAGGTCATCGAGGAGTCCGCCTCCCCGCTCCTGAGCGAGACCCAGACCGCGGAGGTCAAGGCGTCCGCGGAGCGACTGGCCAACGCTGTCGGGTACGCCGGTGCCGGCACCGTCGAGTTCCTGTACCACCCGGGCGAGCAGGTCTTCGCGTTCCTGGAGGTCAACACCCGCCTGCAGGTCGAGCACCCGATCACCGAGGAGGTGACCGGTACCGACCTGGTCGCCCTGCAGATCCAGGTGGCGCGCGGCATCCCGCTCACGGGTGAGCGGCCGGCCGAGCGCGGCCACGCCGTCGAGGCCCGGCTCAACGCCGAGGACCCCGACCGCGACTTCGCTCCCGCCCCCGGCCGGATCAGCCGCCTCGAGTTCCCCACCGGCCCCGGCATCCGCGTCGACACCGGTGTGGGCGAGGGTGACACGATCCCCGCCGACTTCGACTCGATGATCGCCAAGGTGATCGCGTGGGGCGCCGACCGCGAGCAGGCCCTCGCCCGGCTGCGCCGTGCGATGGGCGAGACCACGGTCGTCATCGACGGCGGCGCCACCAACAAGAGCTTCATCCTGGACCTCCTCGACCAGCCCGAGGTCACCACCGGTTCGCCGACGTGGGCCGACACGGGCTGGATCGACCGGGTGCGTGCCGAAGGTCGCTTGCAGGCCGCCCGCCACTCCGGCGTGGCCCTGGTCGCCGCCGCCATCGAGGTGTACGTCGAGGAGGAGAACGCCGAGATCACGCGCTTCCTGCAGGTCGCCCACGGTGGTCGACCGCACGTCCAGCGTGACCCCTCGCGCACGATCGAGCTGAAGCTGCGGGGGTCGACGTACGGCCTCACGGTCCACCAGACCGGCCCGACGCAGTACCGCGTCACGGTCGCCGGCGGCGGTGTCGTGCGGACGGTGTCCGCGGTCCTGGACCGCATCGACGACGTGCACGGCCGGCTCACCGTCGACGGCTCCCGGTTCCGCCTGGTGACGGCCACGCACGGACCGGTGCAGATGGTCGAGGTCAACGACGTGATGCATCGGGTGAGCCGCGACGAGGGTGGCGTCGTGCGTTCGCCCGCGCCCGCCCTCGTGGTCGCCACGCCCCTGGCCATCGGCGACGAGGTCGCTGCCGGACAGCCGGTGATGGTGCTGGAGTCGATGAAGATGGAGACGGCCCTGTACGCGCCGTTCAACGGCCGGGTCAAGGAGCTGCTGGTCCGCGTCGGCAGCCAGGTCGAGACGGGCATGCCGCTGGTGCGCCTGGAGCCGACCGGGGACGCGGACGCCGAAGCGGCGAACGCAGCGCCGGCCGCCGAGCTCGACCTGCCGGAGCCGGTCTCCGCCAGCGAGCCGGACTGCATCGCCGTCCTCTCCGGCCAGCTCCTCGGGTACGACGTCGCGCCGGACCAGCGCGGAAGGTTGCTCGCCGACTACCTCTCCTCGGCCCAGCCCACGACGCTGCGCGCCGAGATGGACCTGCTCGCCCTCTTCGCCGACTTCGCCGAGCTCAGCCGCAACCGGCCCGCCGGCGACGAACCGCACACCGAGCTGCGGGTGCACAGCTCGCGCGAGTACTTCCACACCTACCTGAGCAGCCTCGACCCCGACCGCGGAGCGCTGCCGGACCACTTCCGCGACAAGCTGCAGCGGGTCCTGGCCCACTACGGCGTCACCGACCTGGAGCGGACTCCCGAGCTCGAGCGCGCGGTGTTCCGGATCTTCCTCGCCCAGCAGCACCCCTCCGACGTCGACATCGCGGTCGGTGTCCTGCAGCGCTGGCTCGGCAACCCGCCGCCCGCGGCGGAGGACGCCGTGGCCGCGCGGGCACTGCTCGACCGCCTGGTGCGCGCCACCCAGCTGCG
>NZ_JBMCZA010000203.1:5750-5965 GCF_048654705.1 Nocardioides sp. CPCC 206348 | reverse complement strand
GTCGGCGGTGATCCGGGCCGCAGATGGCGCGCATCAGCACCTCGGCCGCGAACGGCGGGAAGCTGGGCAGGATCTCGTTCGGCGCGGCCGGCTCGGCCTCGCCGGGGTCCACGCCGGTCAGTGCGTGATAGGCGAGTCGTCCCAGCGACTCCGGGTCCAGGTCCGTGACGCCCCTCAGGAGCGCGAGCGCCTGGTCGGCCGGCAACGGCTCCGGT
>NZ_JBMCZA010000203.1:5584-5740 GCF_048654705.1 Nocardioides sp. CPCC 206348 | reverse complement strand
CGACTCGGAGCACTCACCCTTGCCGTCGTCACGGTTGCCGCGGGCATCACGGCCGCGCCCGGTCGGGCGGGAGCCGAGGACACCCCCGCACCGGTCGTCGTCGACCAGTGGTTCACGACCTCCGACGGCATTGAGCTGCAGACGACCCTGACGAGC
>NZ_JBMCZA010000203.1:5372-5574 GCF_048654705.1 Nocardioides sp. CPCC 206348 | reverse complement strand
GCGGCAGCGTCGATGAGCGCGCGCAGCGTGGCGCGCTCGCCAGACGGAAGCCCCATGTCCATGGCCGCATCCTCCCTTGCGCCGAGCCACTGCGTGGCGGAATTCGCGAGACCGGTCACAACGATCCGGTTCTGCCCGGAGGTGGTACAGGGCGATTGTCATAGCCCTCACCAACTCCTGTCGTTGAGCCCGCATGGGCACC
>NZ_JBMCZA010000203.1:5147-5362 GCF_048654705.1 Nocardioides sp. CPCC 206348 | reverse complement strand
GTCGTCCCAGCGACTCCGGGTCCAGGTCCGTGACGCCCTTCAGGAGCGCGAGCGCCTGGTCGGCCGGCAGCGGCTGCGGCGCGGCAGCGTCGATGAGCGCGCGCAGCGTGGCGCGCTCCTCAGACGGAAGCCCCATGTCCATGGCCGCATCCTCCCTCGCGCCGAGCCACGGCGTGGCGGAATTCGCGAGACCGGTCACCACGACCCGGTGCCGT
>NZ_JBMCZA010000203.1:4927-5137 GCF_048654705.1 Nocardioides sp. CPCC 206348 | reverse complement strand
ACGGGGCCCGTGGAGGCGAAGCCGACGGTGGTCGAGTTCTCGCCGTACGGGAACAACAGCCAGACCCTGGAGGTCGGCCCGGACTACAACTACCTGCTCGTCCAGATCCGCGGCACCGGCGGCAGCGACGGGTCCTTCGATGCGCTCGGTCCGAAGAGCCAGAGCGACGTCGTCGAGGTGCTCGAGTGGGCATGCACGCAGCCGTTCAGT
>NZ_JBMCZA010000203.1:4761-4917 GCF_048654705.1 Nocardioides sp. CPCC 206348 | reverse complement strand
CGACTCGGAGCACTCACCCTTGCCGTCGTCACGGTTGCGGCGGGCATCACGGCCGCGCCCGGTCGGGCGGGCGCCGAGGACACCCCCGCGCCGGTCGTGGTCGACCACTGGTTCACGACCTCCGACGGCATCCAGCTGCAGACGACGTTGACCAGT
>NZ_JBMCZA010000203.1:3782-4751 GCF_048654705.1 Nocardioides sp. CPCC 206348 | reverse complement strand
GACTACAACTACCTGCTCGTCCAGATCCGCGGCACCGGTGGCAGTGACGGGTCCTTCGATGCGCTCGGCCCAAAGAGCCAGAGCGACGTCGTGGAGGTGCTGGAGTGGGCCTGCACGCAGCCGTTCAGCGACGGGCGCCTGGCGCTCAACGGGTTCTCGGCCAGCGCGATCGTGCTCTACAACTCCTGGCACCAGGAACTGCCATGCGTGAAGGCCGCGATCCTCAAGTCCGGCACCCACGAGCTGTACCGCGACCTGCTCGTGCCCGGCGGCCTGATGAACCTCGTCCCCGGCGCCGGCGTCATCGCACTGATCGGCGCCCCCGCCCTGCTGCAGGGCATCGAACGGCTGCAGCGCAACCCGGGCTCCTCGCTCGACGTGATCGGCGGACTCTTCACCTCGGGAGTCAATGCCGGCCTGGCCCACCCCAGCCTCGACGCCTGGTGGACCGAGCGTGGCTGGCGCGGCGACGCCAACGACATCCCGGTGCTGATGATCAACGGCTTCTACGACGTCGAGTCGCGCGGCGCGTTCCAGGGCTACCAGGCGTTGAAGGCCGATGGTGCCCACCTCGTGATGGAGGGCGGCCACGACGGCGTACCGGCAGGCACGGACGGGGGAGCGGCCGAGGCGGCTGCCTGGCTCGACCACTTCGTGCGGGGCGAGGCCAACGGCATCGAGGGCCAGCCGCGGGTCAGCCTCACGCTCGCGAAGGGCGACCGGCCGTCGTACCTCAAGGGCGAGCACGTCACCGTCCAGGGGGCCGACTGGCCACTGCCCGGCACCGAGTGGACCGAGCTGGCCTTCGCGCCGGGCCGGTCGCTCGCACTGACGCCGCCGACCACGAGGGGTACGGCGTCGTACGTCACCGTGCCGTCCCTGCCGACGATGACCGACGTCCCGAACATCGCACTGATCGACGCCGGTGCCGCCGGTGCGTTCTCGGGTGCGTTGCCGCTGCTCAGCCAG
>NZ_JBMCZA010000203.1:2615-3772 GCF_048654705.1 Nocardioides sp. CPCC 206348 | reverse complement strand
ACGACGCCGGGCTCCGGCATCTGGGCCGTGCTGTCCGACGTCGCGCCCGACGGGACGTCCAACCCCTTGACGGTCGGCCGGCTGAGCACGAGCTACCCGGCCGTCGTACCCGCGAAGTCGATGACCGACGGCCAGGGCCGGATCGTCCAGCCGTACGGCGACTACTCCCACGCCTCGCCGGCCACGCCGCTCCAGTTCCGCCGCTACCAGGTGGAGTTGTGGCCGGTCGGCAACCGCTTCGAGAAGGGGCACCGGATCCGGATCCAGATCGTCGGTACGTCGCTCGCGTCCCCGCTGGCGCTGCCCGCGATCCACAACCTGCGCATCGGTGGCGCGGACGGCGCCCGGCTGCGGGTGCCCGTGTTGCCGGGGAGTGACTTGAGCGCTGCACTTGGGCCTTGACCGGCGCTGCGGCTGAGGGCTCTGGGACGATCCTCGGCGTGGCCAAGAGATTCAAACGCATGAGGAAATGGGCGGACCGTTGGATGCCGGCCATTTTCGCCCTTTGTTGTGTTGGACTCGCCGTGGTCGCCTCGCCAGATGTGCTTGCTGCCGCACGGAATGATGGCCGACCAGGAACCTTCACTGCGGCGGCGGAGGACTGCTCCGGCCGCGGCGGATGCAGTTGGCGCGGGTCGTTCGTGAGCGATGACGGCTCCGTTCGCTCGGATGAGGTCAGCTACGACGGTCCTGGAGTCGAGGAGGCCGGAGACGAGACGGTTGCACAGGCAACTCGGAACGAGCCGGGCGAGGTCTATCCGCCGAATGACCGGACGTGGGTGTTGATGCTCGCGCTCGGGGGCGGCGGTGTGGGGTATCTGGTGTGGTGGGTCGTGCGAGGGAGTTGGCGCCGCCGGTAGGTGGCCGGATAATCGTTTGTGAGTGAGCGCTCACTCATCTAATCTGGTGAGATGCCACCACGCGCCGCACCACTCTCGCCCGAGGACCGGCGCGAGGCGTTGATCCGGGCCACCCGGCCGCTGCTCTACGACCACGGCCGCGCAGTCACCACCAAGCTGATCGCCGAGGCGGCCGGTGTCGCGGAGGGCACGATCTTCCGGGTCTTCGCCTCCAAGGAGGAGCTGATCGACGCCACGGTCACCCGGGCGTTCGAGCCGGGCGACGTGCTGCGCCGTCTCGACGAGATCGACGTGGGG
>NZ_JBMCZA010000203.1:1928-2605 GCF_048654705.1 Nocardioides sp. CPCC 206348 | reverse complement strand
CCGCTGGCGCTGCCCGCGATCCACAACCTGCGCATCGGCGGCGCGGACGGCGCCCGGCTGCGGGTGCCGGTGCTGCCGGGGAGCGACCTGGCCGCCGCGCTCACGCCGTAAATGGTTTGTGAGTGAGTGCTCACTCACCTATTCTGGAGAGCATGCCACCACGCGCCGCCCCACTCTCGCCCGAGGACCGGCGCGAAGCGTTGATCACGGCCACCCGGCCGCTGCTCTACGAGCACGGACGCGCTGTCACCACGCGCCTGATCGCCGAGGCTGCCGGTGTCGCGGAGGGCACGATCTTCCGGGTCTTCGCCTCCAAGGAGGAGCTGGTCGACGCCACGGTCGCCCGTGCCTTCGAGCCCGGCGACGTGCTGCGCCGGCTCGACGAGATCGACGTGTACCTGCCGTTGCGTGAGCGGATGCTCGCGATGACGTCGATCCTCCAGCAACGGTTCCTCGCGATCTTCGGGCTGATGCGCGCGATGGGGACCGTCGGTCCGCCGCAGCACCTGCACGACCGGCCCGAGCTGAAGAAGGGCCTGGAGGACGTGCGCGCCCGGTTGCTCGCGCTGATCGAGCCGGACGCCGACCACCTGACGCTGCCGCCCGAGCAGGTGCTCCACGTGTGGCGGCTGCTGACCTTTGCCGGCTCCCACCAGGAGATCGCCGACAACGACCTG
>NZ_JBMCZA010000203.1:1810-1918 GCF_048654705.1 Nocardioides sp. CPCC 206348 | reverse complement strand
GTCGGTCCGCCGCAGCACCTGCACGACCGGCCCGAGCTCAAGAAGGGCCTGGAGGACGTGCGTGCCCGGTTGCTCGCACTGATCGAGCCGGACGCCGACCACCTGACC
>NZ_JBMCZA010000203.1:505-1800 GCF_048654705.1 Nocardioides sp. CPCC 206348 | reverse complement strand
GTCGAGAGGAGGGACGCCTGATGCTTCCCCGCTTGCTCCGCGCCTACCTGTCGCCGTACAAGGGCTGGCTCACGGCGATCGTGCTGCTGCAGTTCACGGCGACCGCCGCGATGCTCTACCTGCCCAGCCTGAACGCCGACATCATCGACAAGGGCATCGCCCAGGGTGACACCGGCTACGTCCTCAGGATCGGCGCCGTCATGCTCGCCGTCTCGCTCGTCCAGGCCGCGTGCTCGATGTCGTCGGCCTGGTTCGGCGGACAGGCAGCGATGGCCTTCGGCCGCGACCTGCGCAAGGCGGTCTTCGCGCGCGTCGGCGGGTTCTCCGCCCGCGAGGTCTCCACGTTCGGCGCACCCTCGCTGATCACGCGCGCGACCAACGACGTCCAGCAGGTCCAGATGCTCGCCATGATGGTCTGCCTGATGGGCGTGATGATCCCGATCATGATGATCGGCGGGATCGTCATGGCGATGCGCGAGGACCTCGGCCTGTCCTGGCTGGTCTTCGCCGTCGTACCGGTCCTGTTCGTCTGCATCGGGTTCGTCGTGTCCCGGATGGTGCCGGCGTTCCAGACCGTCCAGGCCCGCATCGACGACGTCAACCGGATCCTGCGTGAGCAGATCACCGGCATCCGCGTGGTCCGCGCGTTCGTCCGCGAACCGCAGGAGACCGCCCGTTTCGCCCGCTCCAACGACGACCTCACCGAGGTGTCGCTCCGCGCCGGACGCTGGATGGCGCTGATGTTCCCGCTCGTCATGGGCGTCACGAACGTCGCGATGGTCGGCGTGATCTGGTTCGGCGGGCACCGCGTCGACAACGGCCAGATGGAGGTCGGCGCCCTGACCGCGTTCCTGTCCTACCTGATGCAGATCCTGATGTCGGTGATGATGGGCACGTTCATGCTGATGATGATCCCGCGCGCCTCGGTCGGCGCAGTCCGGATCGCCGAGGTGCTCGACACCGACTCCAGCGTCGTCCCGGCGGCCCACCCGGTCACCTCGGTCGACGTCGCCGGTCACCTCGACGTCGAGGGCGTCGGACTTACCTACCCGGGTGCCGAGGCACCCGTGCTGCGCGACGTGTCCTTCAGTGCCCGCCCCGGGCAGACGATCGCGCTGATCGGCTCCACCGGCGCCGGGAAGACCACGCTGGTCAACCTGGTCCCGCGACTGCTGGACGCCACCGAGGGAGTCGTGCGGGTCGACGGCGTCGATGTCCGCGACCTCGACCCCGAGCTGCTCTGGTCGAAGATCGGGCTGGTGCCGCAGCGGGCCTTCCTGTTCTCCGGCACCGTC
>NZ_JBMCZA010000203.1:201-456 GCF_048654705.1 Nocardioides sp. CPCC 206348 | reverse complement strand
CAGGCCGCGGGCTTCGTCCGCGAGATGCCCGACGGTCTCGACACCGCCGTCGCGCAAGGCGGTACGACGGTCTCCGGTGGCCAGCGTCAGCGGCTGGCCATCGCCCGCGCGCTGGTACGACGACCGGAGATCTATCTCTTCGACGACGCCTTCTCCGCGCTCGATGTCGCGACCGATGCCCGCCTGCGCGCGGCCCTCGGCCCGATCACCCGCGACGCCACGGTCGTGATCGTCGGGCAACGGATCGCGACGATC
>NZ_JBMCZA010000203.1:0-145 GCF_048654705.1 Nocardioides sp. CPCC 206348 | reverse complement strand
GATCCGACGTACCAGGAGATCGCGGCCTCGCAAGGCATCCACCGAGAGGAGGTCGTGGCATGAGCGACGCGAAGACGATGAAGTCGACCGAGCGGATCGTCCAGCAGGGCGGACCCGGTCGCGGCCCGATGGGCGGCATGGTCGG
>NZ_JBMCZA010000202.1:88087-100148 GCF_048654705.1 Nocardioides sp. CPCC 206348 | reverse complement strand
GGGGGCAGGATTTGAACCTGCGACCTCTGGGTTATGAGCCCAGCGAGCTACCGAGCTGCTCCACCCCGCGTCGGTGAACACAACGTTAGGGCATGGCCCCAAGACCAGCCAAATCCGGAAGCCCGGATCCACAAGCCGGACCGGTGAATCGCACGCCAAACGGGTGTTTCACGCCGCCGTACGACGGCGCCTAGCGTCGTTCCCATGGACAGATGGACGAACTGGGCGGGCGACGAGCACTGCACCCCTGCCGTACTCGAGCAGCCGACCACCGTCGACGAAGTCGCCGACGCCGTGCGGCGTGCCGGTGATGCCGGACGTACGGTGCGGGTGGTCGGCGCCGGTCATTCCTTCGGCGACATCGTCTGCACCGACGGATCCCTGATGACGATCGACGGGCTCAGCGGCCTGCTGCACGTGGACGAGGAGGCCGGTCTGGTCCGGGTCGCGGCCGGCACCCGGCTCCACGAGCTCAACCGGTTGCTCGACCTCGAGGGGCTGGCGCTGGCCAACCTCGGCGACATCGATGCGCAGACCGTCGCCGGTGCGATCTCGACCGGCACCCACGGCACCGGGCGGTCGCTCGGCAACCTCGCCACGTTCGTGGAGTCGCTGGAGCTCGTGACCTCCGACGGCACCGTGCTCGAGATCCCCGCAGCCGAGACCGAGCTGCTCGCCGCCGCGCGGATCAGCCTCGGGTCGCTGGGGGTGATCACGGCCTACACGCTGCGCGTCGTACCCGCCTTCAACCTCCACTCCCAGGATCGCCCTCTCGCCCTGGCCGAGGTGTTGACCGACCTCGACGACCTGGTCGACGGCAACGACCACTTCGAGTTCTTCTGGTTCCCGTTCACGGACACCGCACTGACCCGCGCCAACAACCGCACCGACGGGCCCGCGAAGCCGGAGAACCGGCTCGCGAGCTACGTCAAGGGAACCCTCGTCGAGAACAACGTGCTCGACCTGGTCTGCCGGCTGGGGCGACGGCAGCCACAGCGGATCCCGCAGCTCAACCGCGCTGTCACGAAGCTGCTGCCGTCGTCGAGCCGGGTCGACCGGAGCCACCGGGTCTTCGCCAACACCCGCTCGATCCGCTTCACCGAGACCGAGTGGGCCGTGCCGCGCGAGGCCTGCCGGTCGATGGTGGAGGACATCCGCTCCCTCGTCGAGCGACAGGACCTCGCGGTGAACTTCCCGATCGAGGTCCGCTTCGTCGCAGGTGACGAGGCGTCGTACCTCAGCCCGGCCTACGGACGCGAGACCGCCTACATCGCGCTGCACATGTACGACGGCATGGCCTGGCAGGGGTTCTTCTCCGAGGCCGAACGCATCGCTGCGGCGTACGACGGCCGTCCCCACTGGGGCAAGCGGCACGGTCTCGACGCGGCCGCGCTCGCACCTCTCTACCCGGAGTGGGAGCGCTTCCAGAACGTCCGGGCGAAGCTCGACCCTGACGGCCGCTTCGCCAACGACCACGTGCGCCGCGTCTTCGAGGCACGATGACCACGACCGTCGACACCTTCGCCCTCGACCACAGCCGGCCCACCGGCGGCGTCGGCTACAGCGCCCTGGAGCGGGCGACCGCTCACCTCGAGCCGCCGTTCGCCGTGATCGACGTCGCCGCCCTCCAGGCCAACGCCCAGGCGATGGTCGCCCGTGCAGGCGGCAAGCCGATCAGGCTCGCCACCAAGTCCGTTCGCTGCCGGGCGATCAGCGACGCAGTCCTGCGAACCGATGGCTATGCGGGAATCCTCGCGCTCACCCTCGCGGAGGCACTCTGGCTCGCCGAGGAATGCGACGACGTCGTGGTCGGCTACCCGACGGCCGATGCCACGTCATTGCGCACCCTGGCCGGCGACGCCCGACTCAGCGCACGGGTCACGATCATGATCGACGCGACCGACCAGCTCGACCTGGTCGAGAGCGCGATCGGCGCCGTTGGGCGCGGCAGCCACCGGATCCGGGTGTGCATCGACCTCGACGCGTCACTCCGACTGCTCGGCGGTCGCGTGCACCTCGGGGCACGCCGGTCCCCCGTGCACAGTCCCGAGGCGGCGGCAGCGCTCGCGCGCGAGGTCGTACGGCGCCCGCGGTTCCACCTGGTCGGGCTGATGGCCTACGAGGGGCAGACGGCGGGGGTCGGCGACAACGCTCCGGGCTCGCCGCTGGGCCGGCTGCAGATCCGCGCGATGCAGCGCGTCTCCGTGAGCGAGCTCGCCGTACGCCGCGCGGAGGCCGTGGCCGCCGTCCAGGCGGTTGCGCCGCTGGAGTTCGTCAACGGAGGCGGCACCGGCAGCATCGAGCAGACCGTCGCCGAAGCGGCCGTCACCGAGGTCGCCGCGGGGTCGGGGCTCTACGCGCCGGTCCTGTTCGACCGCTACCGCTCCTTCCAGCCGCACCCCGCCGCCTTCCACGTCCAGTCCGTCGTACGACGTCCGGCGAGCGACCTGGCGACGGTGCTGGGCGGCGGCTGGGTCGCCTCGGGAGCCGCAGGCCGCGACCGGCTGCCGACACCGAGCTGGCCGGCTGGACTCGAGCTGACCGTGACCGAGGGTGCCGGCGAAGCGCAGACGCCGCTGCGTGGGCCGGGTGCCGGCAACCTGCGGGTGGGCGACCGTGTGTGGTTCCGGCACGCCAAGGCGGGCGAGCTGTGCGAGCGCGTCGACGTGCTCCACCTGGTCCGGGGCGACGCCGTCGTCGCGACCGTCCCGACCTACCGCGGCGAGGGAAAGGCATTCCTCTGATCCGACGACGCGGACCGCTACGATCCAGACATCACTGACCTGCACACGCGCAAGCTGCGCTACTTCATCGCCGTCGCCGAGGAGCTGCACTTCAGCCGCGCGGCCGCGAGGCTGTTCCTTGCCCAGCAGGCCCTCAGCCGGCAGATCCGGGAGCTGGAGGACGAGCTCGGCGTCCCGCTGTTCATCCGGAGCACGCGCAAGGTCGACCTGACGGCGGCTGGCGAAGCCTTCCTCATCGGAGCGCGCGCAGCACTCGATGCCCTGGACCAGGCCGTGGCCACGGCCACCCGGACCAACCGTGCTGTCACCGGCACCCTGCGCCTCGGCTTCTTCCCCGGCGCTGCGCTCGAGCTGACGGCCCCCATCGTGACCGAGTTCCAACGGCTCTACCCCGACGTGACCGTCGAGATGCACGAGTCGCCGATGGTCGACCCCTCGTGCGGGCTCGTCGACGGCACCTCCGACCTGGCCCTGATGCGACTTCCCGCGAGCGTCGACGGGATGGACACCGAGACGCTGTTCACCGAACCGCTCGTGGTCGCGGTCTCCACCGGTCATCCCCTCGCGCACCGCCAGAGCGTGACCGCCTCCGAGCTGCTCGAGCTGCCCATCACCCTCTCGCACACCCCGGATCCGGTCTACCGCTCGTTCTGGGTCCTCGACAGCTTCCGCGCCGACGGCCCGACTCCGCAGATCGTGGTGACCAGCTCGGTCACCGAGGAAGCCCAGCTGGTCTCCACCGGCACCGCCGTGTGCGTGACCGCCGCCGCGGCCGTGCGGTACGTCCCGCACCCCGGCATCCGCTACGTACCCATCGTCGACGCGCCGCGTTCCGAGGTGGCGCTGGTCTGGCGCCACGGCCATGCGTCGCTGCTGACCGAGCGCTTCCGCGAGTGCGCGGTGGAGGTGCGCGACCGGGAGACGGAGATCCTCGACCGCATCGAGAATCCCTTCGGCGCGGCCCGGGACCAGCGGGCCTGACAGACGTCTCCTGACCCACGCCGAGCGGCCACCGAACGGTCCCCACCGGGATCCACAACCAGATCAGGTGAGTCCGTGCGGAAATGGGCGTTTCTCTTCCCGTAACCACACCGCGAGAGTCGGGGGGTCGGTGTGAGACCGGCGTCACACCGAAGGAGATCCCCTTGCGCGTCCTGTCCCTGACCTCTGCACTGGCGCTGGCCGCCGGCATCCTCGTCCTCGCACCGACCGAGGCCGGCGCCGTCGACGTCCCCGGTCCCGGAGTCGGCCACTACGTCGCCCTCGGTGACTCGTTCACCGCCGGTCCACTGATCCCGGGCATGTCCTCGCTCGAGTGCGTCCGCTCGAACAACAACTACCCGAGCACGCTCGCGGTGAAGCTGGGCATCTACTACGAGGACGACCGGTTCTCCGACGTGTCCTGTTCGGGAGCCGACACGACCTCGATGGCGGGCGAGTTCACCACGCCGATCGGGACGACCGCGGCTCCGCAGTTCGACGCGCTCCGCCCCGACACCAATCTGGTCACCCTGGGCATCGGCGGCAACGACGAGAGCTTCTTCGGCACCATCATCGGCGAATGCCCGGGCCACCGGGACTCGGATCCGACGGGCAGCCCGTGCAAGGACGCCTTCACCGTCAACGGAGTCGACACCCTGGCCGCCATCGTGCCCCGCACCCAGCAGCGCGTCGCCAAGGTGATCCAGGGCATCAAGGCACGCTCACCGCACGCGAAGGTCCTCGTCGTCGGCTACTTGCGGCTGGTGCCCGCTGACGGCGTGCCGTGTGAGGACGTCCCGCTGGCCACCGGCGACATCCCGTGGGTCGACGGCCTGGAGCGCAAGCTGAACGCGGCGGTCCGGCAGGCGGCGAACGACAACGGGGTCACCTTCGTCGACACCTACGGTCCGTCACTCGGCCACGATGCCTGTGCCGGCGACGATGCGTGGGTCCAGGGCAACTACCTCAACATCTTCGAGGGCATCGCCTGGCACCCGCTGCGCTCGGGCATGGACGCCGTCGCCCAGCTGGTTCACGACAAGCTCAACGGCGTCGACCTCGCGGCCAACCGCCTGGTCACGGCGTCGTCGACGGAGAGCGGCTACGCACCGTCGCGGGCAACGGACCGCAACCCGTACACGCGCTGGGCCAGCGACTACTGGCGCGACGGCGAATGGCTCAAGGTCGACCTCGGAACCCGCAAGACCGTCCGCCGCCTGGAGCTCAACTGGGAGTACGCCTTCGCCAAGGGCTATCGCATCCAGGTGTCCGACAACGGCAGCACCTGGCGGACCGTGTGGACGACGGTCAACGGCGACGGCGGGCACGACACGGTGCAGTTCGCCGCCACCACGGCCCGTCACATCCGGATCGTGGGCGACCAGCGCGGCACGGGCTACGGCATCTCCCTGTACGACGTCGAGGTGTACGGGTCCTGAGCTACGGTCCGGTCCGTGGCACCGGAGCAGCCCAGCCCCGCCGCACCGCGAGCAGCCGCCAGCCGATCGTGACAGCGGCTGCCGGCGCGATCATGACGGCTGGCTCGACGCCCAGCTCGGCACCGGTCGCTGCCACGGCAGCGCCGGCCAGCGCAGGGATGGCGTAGAGCTCGCCGTACCGGAAGATGACGGGCACGCGCCCGACCAGCAGGTCACGGATGACCCCGCCACCGACACCCGTGACCATGCCGAGCGCGGCCGAGGGCGCCGGTCCGAGGCCGAACTCCTGGGCCTTGAGGGCACCGGCCACGCAGAACAGTCCGAGCCCGAACGCGTCGAAGACGTTGATGACGCGCTCGAGCCGCTCCACCGCCGGATGCCACGCGAAGGTCACCAGCCCACCGACCACGGGAACCAGGAGGTACCGCCAGTCGGCCAGGGCCGGCGGGGGCACCGCTCCGATCACGACGTCGCGGATCACACCGCCACCGAGACCGGTCGCCATCGCCAGCCCCACGACACCGACGATGTCGAGCTGGTTGCGCACCGCGACCAGCCCGCCCGAGATCGCGAAGACGAAGATCCCGACGAGGTCGAGGGTCAGGAGCATGACGGCCCCTGACTACTCGGCGTCGCGCTGGTCGGCCAGCTTGACGGCCTCCTCGACGGCGGTCTGGGCGATCTCAAGCTGGCGGGCCCACTCGACCGTCTCGCCCTTCGACTGGGCCTCCTCGGCTGCCTTGAACGCGTCGTCGGCCTTCGTCAGCTGCGCGGCGATCTGCTGGTCGAGGGTCAGGTCCGGCTCCTCCGGCGTCTCCTCACCCGGCTCCTCACCCGGCGTCGGATCGACGGGCGTCTCCGCGCCGCCGAGCTTCACGCCGAGCGCGTCGGCCAGCGCCGAGGGCAGGTCGCGATCGATGCCCACGCGCGCGCCGTACTTCACGATGACGTACTGGAGGATCGGGAACGCCGACGTCGCACTGCGTGCCGCATAGACCGGCTGGATGTAGATCAGCCCGCCGTTCACCGGCAGTGTGAGCAGGTTGCCGAACCGCGGCGGCGTCGCTCCCGCGACGCGGTACTGCTGCAGCTTCTGCGCGACCGCGTCGTTGCCCTGCATCTCGTTCGCGACCTGGCCGGGCCCGGGCGTGTTCTCGTCCGCCATCTCCAGCAGCCGCAGCTTGCCGAAGCCCTCCGACGTCGCGTCCGAGTTCACCTGGAGGTACGACGTCAGGGTGTTCTGCGCGCCACGGGGCTTGAAGACCGAGGTCAGCGACCAGTCCTTGGTGTCGTCGACCCCCGTCGAGAACAGGCGGTACGGCGGCTGGAACACCGCACGTGCGGCGTTCGGGTCCTCGGGGACCTCCCACCGGTTGTTGCCGGAGTAGAACTCGCCGGCGTTCTCGACGTGGTACTTCGCGAGCTGGTACCGCTGGACCTTGAACAGGTCCTCGGGGTAGCGCAGGTGCGCCATCAGCTCGTCGGAGATCTCGCTCTTCAGCGTGACCGAGTCCGGGAAGACCTTCATCCACGTCTTGAGGATCGGGTCGGTCTCGTCCCACTGGTAGAGCTTGACCGTGCCGTCGTACGCGTCGACGGTCGCCTTGACCGCCGAGCGCATGTAGTTGATCTCGTCGGTCGGCAGCGTCTGCAGCCCGGTCTCCTGCTGCAGCGAGTCGTCGATCATCGCGTCGAAGGACTCACGCTGCGCGTTCGGGTACTTGTCGGTCGTCGTGTAGCCGTCGATGACCCACTGGATCCGTCCGTCGATGACGGCCGGGTAGGGGTCGCCGTCGACGGTCAGCCACGGCGCGACCTTCTCGACCCGTTCGAGCGGCGTGCGGTTGTAGAGGACCTTCGAGTTGCTGTTGACGCGGCCCGAGAGCAGGAAGTTCGGCTCCCCGAACTTGATGGCGTACATCAGCTGGTTGAAGCCGCTGCCGACCTTGACCCCACCCTTGCCGTCGTACGTCGTCGTGGTGCGCTCGTCGTCCGTCGCGTCGTCGGTGCTCGGCAGGCCGAGCTCCACGTCCTTGGCGTCCTTGTCGGCCTTGCCGACGATGGAGTACGTCGGGCTCTGCTCGCCGAAGTAGACGCGGGTCTCGAACTTCTCGGCGTCGGTCAGGTCGCTGCCGCCGACGATGTCCTCGCCGCGGATGCCCTCGGCCCAGACGATCCGGCCGTTGGCCTGGTCGGCGATGTTGATCTTGTTGCCGTAGGCCGCGATCAGGCCCTCGCCGTGGGTGTACTCGGTGTGCAGGTTCGACCAGTTCTGGTCGGAGGCCTGGATGCCGGACTGGTCCAGCTCGCGCACGCCGAGGACCAGCGGCACCTCCTGGCCGTCGATGACGTAGCGGTCGACGTCGAGGACGGCGGGGACCGAGTAGTAGGCCCGGATCCGCTGCCGCTGCTGGAAGGTCTCGCGGACCTGGAGCGGGTCGACGACGGGCGTCGTCGTCAGCTGGCCGAGCACCTGGCTGCCCTGGGCCTGCGTGGTGTCCCCCGACGGGATCCCCTGGTACGACGTCTCGGTGGTGATGTCGCTGAGCCCGTACGCATCACGCGTGGCATCGATGTTGGCCTGGATGTAGCTGTTCTCCTTGTCGGCCTCCGACGGCTTCACCTGGAAGTTCTGGACGATGGCCGGCCAGATCATGCCGAGCAGCACGGCCGACAGCGCCAGCAGCGCGAGGCCGACGGACGGCAGCTGCCACGTGCGGCGCCAGATGTTGAGGAAGAACAGCACGGCGCAGATCAGCGCCACCGCGACCAGGATGTTGCGCGAGGGCAGCACCGCGTTCTCTGCGGTGTAGTTCATGCCGGTGAAGAGCCGGTGGTCGTCGGTCACCAGGTCGTAGCGGTCGAAGAAGTAGTCGACCGACTTGGCCAGCACGAAGGCGCCGAGCAGCACGGAGAACTGCACCTGGGCAGCACCGGAGAGGCGGTCGTGCTGCTGGTTCAGCCGGATGCCGCCGTACAGGTAGTGCACGACAGCGGTCGCGATCAGGGCGACGACGGCGATCGCCATCGCGAAGTCGATGACGAAGTTCCACCACGGCAGCTCGAAGACGTAGAAGCCGATGTCCTTCTTGAAATAGGTGTCCTTCTGCCCGAACGACTCCGCGTTGCGCCACAGCAGGAAGGTCCGCCACTGGCCCAGCGCCGACGTACCGGCGAAGATCCCGACGACCAGCGCCACCCCGGCGAGCAGCCAGCCACGGATCGGGGTCACGGCGTCGCGGTAGCGCTCGACGCTCGCGTCGCCACCGGCCATCCGGAACAGCGGGCGGAAGCGGTAGGCCAGGTGCATGTTGAGCGCCACGACGGCGCCCATCAGCGCGCCGAAGACGAGGAACAGGCCGACCCGGGTCCACAGCATGGTGCTGAACACCTGGCCGTAGCCGACCTCGCGGTACCAGAGGCGATCGGTGTAGATCGACGCGAAGGCGGTCAGCAGGAAGAAGCCGACGACCAGGATGACGCCCGTGATCACCAGCGCGCGGGCGCGGCGGCCGGGACGCTCGGGAGCCGGGCGCTCGGGGTCTTCGTCGAACAGGTCACTCATCGTTGCCACCCATGGGTTCTTCTTCCAGCGTGCCACGCAGGAGTTCGAGGAGGGCCGGCACCAGGTCGGTACCGCCCATCACTGCACTGTCGTTGTCTTCACTGCGCAACCGGAGCGCGCAGTAGGAGGCACCCGACCGGGTCACCCCGGCGACGATGCGTACGTCTTCCGCGTCGGGGTGCTCCCGCGCGAATTCCTGTGCTGCGGTGGGGTCCTCGGGCACCTGGCCATCCACCGCAGGCGGCAGGACCAGGCGCTCGACGACCGCCACGCACCCGACGATCACGTCCGGCCAGACGATGCCCGGCAGCACTTCCTCGAGCTCCTGGCCCTCGGGCAGCTCGTCCTGCTCGATCGGGGTCAGCGAACCGCGCTCCATCGGTGAGTCCAGTCCGAGCTGGGACGCCAGCGCCGGCTCGTGCTCGACGATGTGGGCCGTGTCGACCAGTGCGTACAGCCGCGCCGGCTGGTCCCAACCCGCGCGGGCGTTGTGCCCCTCGACCTCCAGTACGGCGGCCGCGAGGGCCAGGTCGACATCCAGCTCGTAGTCCATGGGCTCGCTTCGTCGCTTCGTTCTCGGCGTTGTCGTGGTCAGCAGGTCGGGAGCTTGGCGTCGTGGTCGCCAGCCCACTTCTCGAGGGCCAGGCGGGCTTCGTGCATCGTCGTCGCCTTGACCAGTCGCAGGTCGGGATCGAGGTCCTTGACGTCGGGGCAGTTGTCCTTCGGCACGAAGAACAGCTGGGCTCCGGCCTCCTGGGCGCCGGCGATCTTCTGCTCGATGCCGCCGATCGGTCCGACGGTCCCGTCGGGGTTCAGCTCGCCGGTGCCGGCGATGGTGGCGCCACCGGTGAGCGATCCCGGGGTCAACGTGTCGTAGATGGCCAACGAGAACATCAGGCCCGCGCTCGGACCGCCGACCGACGGGTCGACCCGCAGCGTGATCTTGAACGGGAAGTCGTAGCCGAGCCCGACCGACACCCCGACCCGCGGCGTGCCCTCCTCCTGCTTCGGCTTGACCCGCACGTTCAGCTCACGGCCGTCGCGCAGGATCTTGAACTCGACGATGCTGCCGTCCTCGTGCTTGCGCACGGCGTCGACGACGTCCTGCCCCTTGGTGACGGGCGTGCCGTCGACCTCCTGGAAGATGTCGTGGACCAGCAGCTTGCCCTCGGCCGGGCCGCCCTTGCTGACGGCCGCGACCTGGACCGCCGTCGGCACGTCGGTACCGAGCTCCTTGAGCGCGATCGCCTTCGCGACGTCCTGCGACGTCGTCATCTGGATGGCGCCCTCGGCCTCTTCGTCCTCGGCCGACTGGTCCGGCGGGTGGACGACGTCGTACGGCACGACGGCCTTGTCGCGGTCCAGCCAGCGCGACAGCGCATCGCCCAGCGTGAGCTTCTGTCCGTACGACGACGCGACCACCGTGGTGAACCGGATCTGGCCGTCGTCGTAGTAGGCCTTGTGGCCGTCGACCTGCACCAATTCGGCCTCGTCGGCGTCCTTGCCGAGCACGTCGAACGTGGGTCCCGGACTGTAGGAGGCGTAGGGCAGCGGAATCGCGAGGGCGACGCCGCCCAGGATCAGCACCAACGGTCCCGCGATGCACACGGCAATCAGGCGCTGGGTCATGGCGCCTACCTTCTCAGACGGCGCCAATCAGGACGCGCGGCGGTCGCTGGTCGGCCGCTCGTCGGCCTCCGCGGCGGGCTCCACGACCGGAGCCACGGCGGGCTCGATGACGGGCTCGACGACGGCCTCATCGGCCTTGCCCGGGATGATCACCGGTCGCGCCTTCGAGGGCCGCACGGCCACGCCCGAGGCCCGGTCCGGGGTGCGGGGAGGTACGGCGTAGCCGGGGCGCGAGGACTGCTCGCGCGACAACGCCTCACCCAGCTTGCGAGCGGCGGCCTCGCGACCGGCGTCACTCACCACGCCCTTGCTCTCGCGGCCCCACCAGCCGACCCCCACCATCGCGGCGAGGGTCACCACGGCGGCAGGCACCAGCCAGAACAGGATCTCCATCCGACGAGCGTAGGTCGGGCGTCCACGGCGATCGGACAGGACACGCGGCCCTACGGAGATCCGACCCATTCGTCGGTGCCGTCAGCGAAGAGCTGGTGCTTCCAGATCGGGACCTCGGCCTTGAGGGTGTCGATCAGTGCCCGGCTGGCCTCGAAGGAGGAGCCCCGGTGCCCCGACGTCGTCGCGACCACCACGGCCAGGTCGCCGATCGCCAGGTCGCCGACCCGGTGGACCGCGGCGACCCCCGTGACGTCGTACTCCTCGGCGACGCGGTCGCAGACCGCCTGCAACCGGTCGAGCGCGGTGGGGTGGGCGGAGTACGACAGACCGGTCACGCCCTGCCCGTGGTCGTGGTCGCGCACCCGGCCGACGAAGAGCACCAGGCCACCGGCGGTGGGGTCGTCCAGGCTGTCCAGGACCTCGACCACCGACAGTGGCTGGTCCGAGATCGCGACGAGGCGCACCGCTGGGTGAGTCATGGCTGCACTCTATTGCGACGGCCGGGCGAAAGGTCCGGGGTCCAATCAGGGGTCTCCCCCACACCATCGGTTGGCGAACCGGCGTAAATTCGAGCCATGAGCAACGATGGGGACCAGCCGGGCAAGGACGACGGGGACCAGCCGAATCCGTTCAAGGGCACACCCTTCGAGCAGATCTTCGGCGCGCTGGGCGGTGCGTTCCCCGGCGGGATGCCCGCCGGGTTCCCCGGCGGCGGTCCCGGCGGCATGGACTTCCTCGCGCAGATCCAGTCCCTGATGCAGCCGCACGACGGGCCGCTCAACTGGAACGCCGCCAACGACATCGCCCGCAAGGCCGTCTCGGCGGACCCGGACCCCTCCCCCGGCCAGCGCGACAGCGACCGGGTGTCCGACGCGGTCCGGCTCGCCGACCACTGGCTCGACACGGCCACCCAGTTCCCCTCCGGGGTGAGTACGACGGCCGCGTGGAGCCGTGCCGAATGGCTCGTCGAGACCCAGCCGGTCTGGAAGGTCCTCGTGGAGCCCGTCGCCGCGAAGTCGGTGACCAGCCTCTCCAGCGGCCTGCCCGAGGAGATGAAGGCGGCGGCCGGCCCGCTCGTCGGCATCATCGGCCAGGCCGTCGGCGGCATGCTCGCGATGCAGATCGGCCAGGGCCTCGGTGCCCTCGCCGGTGAGGTGCTGACCGCCTCCGACATCGGCCTGCCGCTCGGCGCCCCGGGCAAGGCCGCGCTGGTGACCAGCAACGTGCGCGCCTTCGCCGAGGGCCTCGATGTGTCCGAGGACGACGTGATCCTCTACCTCGCCCTGCGCGAGGCCGCCCACCAGCGCCTC
>NZ_JBMCZA010000202.1:87730-88036 GCF_048654705.1 Nocardioides sp. CPCC 206348 | reverse complement strand
GTCACCGACTACGCCCGCGGCCTCGAGATCAACGCCCAGCAGATCCAGGACCGCGTCCAGGAGCAGCTGAGCGGGATCGACCCCACGAACCTCGAGTCGGTGCAGGGACTGCTCGAAGGTGGTCTCTTCGACCCGCCGCAGACCGACGCCCAGACCGCGGCCCTCTCCCGCCTGGAGATCGCGCTCGCCCTCGTCGAGGGCTGGGTCGACGAGGTCGTCGGCCAGGCCACCCACGAGCGGATGCCCGCGGCCACCAAGCTTCGTGAAGCCGTACGACGCCGCCGGGCTGCCGGTGGTCCCGCGGAG
>NZ_JBMCZA010000202.1:84669-87681 GCF_048654705.1 Nocardioides sp. CPCC 206348 | reverse complement strand
GGGCTGCGTACCCGCGCCGGCGAAGAGGCCCGCGACGGCGTCTGGATGCACCCGGACCTGCTGCCGACCGCGGCCGACCTGGACGACCCGTTGTCGTTCCGCGCCGAGGCGACTGCGCCCGAGGAGCTCTCCGAGGACGACTTCGACGCCGAGCTGCGAAAGCTCCTCGAGGGCGACGGCCCGGCAGCGGAGCCCACGGACACGCCGGACTCCCCGGCCGAGTGACGCTGCACGCCGACGCTCTCGTAACCCTGCGGGAGTGGAGTGCTCCGGGCGCGGCCCAGGAGGAGCTGCGGGGCCGACTGGTGCGGCATCTCGAGTCGACGCCGGACGGCATGTGGCGGTCGTCGTACCCGGACCACCTGACTGCGGGCACGATCGTCCTGGCCGCTGACGGCGACCGGGTGCTGTTGAACCTGCACCGCAAGGCGGGCCGGTGGTTCGCGTTCGGCGGCCATGCCGAGCCGGGCGACGCGACGCTGGCCTCGGTGGCGTTGCGGGAGGCGCGTGAGGAGTCCGGCATCGCCGACCTCGACTTCCACGCCGAACCGCTGCAGCTCGACGTGCACGTGGTGCCGTTCTGCGACCCACGGGGCGGGGTCAGCCACCTGGACGTGCGCTACGCCGCGCTGGCCGGGCCGGGCGCGCAGGAGGTCGTGAGCGAGGAGTCGCTGGCCGTGCGCTGGTGGCCGGTTGACGGCCTGCCCGAGCTCGAGCCGAGCATGATCGAGCTGATCTCCCGGGCCCGCGACCTGCTCTGTTAGTCCACGTCCTCGCCGGGGAAGATCTCCTCCGACGGCGGCCGCGAGATCCGGGCCGCGTCCGACCAGCCCGCGAGGTAGCCCTTGGCCTTGTCCGCCGCCGGGTAGTTCGACACCCAGCCCCAGAACTTCTCGTCGTGCTGCGGCTCGATCAGGTGTGCCAGCTCGTGCACGATGACGTAGTCGATCACCCACTCCGGCATCCGCTGGAGCCGCTCGGACAACCGGATCGTGCGATCGCGCGGCGTGCACGAACCCCATCGTGAACGCTGGTTGCCCACCCAGCGCACCGACTCCGGCACCGCCAGGCCGCCGAGGAAGTCGTCGCTGAGCAGCCGCGCGCGCTCCATCAGGTCCTCGTCGGACCACCCCCGCGGGACCGCGGACTTGAGCTCCTTGCGCTCGATCCGCGCGACCATCCGGGTCACCCAGGCGCGTTCCTCGGCACCCGAGAGGTTGTTGGGCACGAGCACGACGATCTTGTCGCCGTCCCGATAGGCAGAGACCGTCCGACGCCGGCGCTCCGACCGTCGTACCTCCACCCGGGGCTTGCTCCGCGCACCCATGGCCCGACCCTACGGCTCCGCCCACTCGAGAAGTCGCTCGACAGGCCACGTGTTGACGATCCGGTCGGCGTCGATCCCGGCGGCCTCGGCCCGCTCACAGCCCAGCAGCGGGTAGTCGAGCTGCCCCGGGGCGTGGGCGTCGCTGTCGATCGAGAACACGCACCCGATGTCGCGCGCGAGCTCGAGCAGCTTCGTCGGCGGGTCGCGGCGCTCGGGGCGTGAGTTGATCTCGACGGCCACACCCTCCTCGGCGCAGGCCTCGAAGACGGACCGCGCGTCGAACCGCGACTGCCCGCGGGTCCCCCGGTTGCCGGTCACCAGGCGCCCGGTGCAGTGCCCGAGGACGTTCGTGAACGGGTTGCGGACGGCGGCCACCATCCGTCGCGTCATCTGCTCGGCGTCCATCTGGAGCTTCGAGTGCACGCTCGCCACCCGTACGTCGAGCCGAGCCAGCATCCGGTCGGTCTGGTCGAGGCGGCCGTCGTCGAGGATGTCGACCTCGATCCCGCGCAGCAGCCGGAACCCGGCGGCAGACAGGTGGTCGTTGACCGCGGCGATCACGTCGAGCTGGCGGGTCAGCCGCTCGGCGGAGAGCCCCCGTGCCACCTTCAGCCGCGGCGAGTGATCGGTCAGCACCAGGTAGTCGTGACCGATCTCGATGGCCGTCATCGCCATCTCCTCGATCGGCGAGCCACCGTCGGACCAGTCCGAGTGCGAGTGCAGGTCCCCGCGCAGCTGCGCGCGCAGTGCGGTCCCGGCTCCGTCACGGGTGAGCGGGCCGCCGTACTGCTGTTCGGCCTCGGCGAGCTTGTCGGGCACCTGCCCCTCGATGGCCTGGGCGATGACACGCGCGGTGCTCGAGCCGACGCCGGCGATCCGGGTGAGGGTCCCGGCGTCTGCGCGCTGCGCGACCTCGTCCGCACCGAGCGGCAGGATCGCGGCCGCGGCCCCGCGATAGGCCTTGACCTTGTAGCTGTCGGCGCGCCCGCGCTCGAGCAGGAAGGCGATCCGGCGCAGTGCCGCGACCGGCGTTCCGTCGTACTGCTCGCTCACGGCAACTTCTCCTCGAGGATTCTTTTCTCCACAGGCAGTGGATGAACCTGTGGGGTCCATTGTCGCTGGTCACCCCGCGGTACGACGTCCGCCGCTCCACCCAGCGCACCGCTCTCTCCACAGGCGACTCACCGTTGTCGGGTGCTCCTCCACGGCGAGCGGTGTTCTTCCACAGGTTTCTCCACAACCTTGTCCACAGGCAACGCGCCGCACGGATTGACCGCGATCGGCCGGGTGCCTAGCGTCCTCACCAGACGAGGCCCCCGGGCCCGCAGTTCCTCGCTCGCAAGGGGAAGGCAAGCGAGGAGCCGCTGCGGATTCGGGGGCCTCGCCACTACTTTTGGCCGAGCGCGTCTCCGGCGGGCTGTCAGCGCCCCTCGAACACCGGCGCCCGCTTCTCCTGTGCGGCGGCGATCCCCTCCAGCAGGTCGGCCGTGGCCAGCGTGACGGGCTGCGCCAGCGCCTCCCACTCGAGCGCGGTCTCGATGCTCGCGTGGCCCAGCTGCAGCGCGCGCTTGGTGAGGCGCGCAGCGATCGGCGCCGTGCCGGCGACCTCGGCCGCCACGGCCAGCACGTCGTCCCGGAAGCTGGCCGGCTCCATCACCCGCGACACCATGCCCAGGCCGAGGGCC
>NZ_JBMCZA010000202.1:84408-84540 GCF_048654705.1 Nocardioides sp. CPCC 206348 | reverse complement strand
GCCGGACCGTTGATGGCCGCGATGGTCGGCACCTCGAGCTTCCGGATCGACAGCCACGCCCGGTAGAACGGCAGCATCCGGCTGCGCAGCTCGTCGACGCCCGCATCGGGCTCCGACGCCAGCCACGCCAGG
>NZ_JBMCZA010000202.1:78895-84330 GCF_048654705.1 Nocardioides sp. CPCC 206348 | reverse complement strand
GGCGAGGTGGTCGACCGCCGCGACCCACGACGCCGTCATCTCGTCGCTCATCGCGTTGCGCAGGTCCGGCTGGTCCAGGACGAGCATCGCAACGCCCTCCGAGGGCCGCTCGAGGCGCAGATGGACCAGATCGGGGGCGTCAGATGAATTCAGAGCCGATTCAGACATGCGGGGCACGTTACTGCGCCTGCGAGGCGGCGTGCCGTAGGGTCAAGGAGGTTTGGAGCGCGTCTCCGAACTCCGACGGGCTTCCCCCAAGGTCCCCGTCGCGACGACCGAACGAACGACATTGAGCAAGGAGGCCGTCATGGCGGAGACCTGGAGCGGCGAGTTCTACTGCGTGAAGTGCAAGGCCAAGCGCGAGGCGAGTGGCGAGGTCAAGGTCAACGACAAGGGCACCCGGATGGCCAAGGCCGTCTGCCCCGAGTGCGGCACGAACCTCAACCGCATCCTCGGCAAGGCCTGAGTTTTTCCTCTGGATTGACGCAGTCCGACAGACCGAACGTCGCGGGCGGCTCCACCTCGGTGGAGCCGCCCGCGGCTCGTTTTGCGCCTCCACCCCACCCCACTGGCCGCCTGTGGAGGAGCGCCGCCGGCCGATCCGGTTCGGTGGCACCCTGCTGCCATGCCCGAGCCCGGCACGCTCACGCCACGGATCCACCACCTGACCCTGCGCCCCGGAACCCCCGTGATGGCGCGGTCCCCCGGTGTCCTGCAGGTCGGCCTGGACGAGCCAGCCGTACGCGTGGACGACGAGCCCGACGTACGCCGTGTGCTGGCCGCACTCGCCCGCCCCGGTGGCGTTCCGGCGGGCGAGGAGCTGCCAGACGCCGCCACCGCCCTCCTGCACCGCCTCGAACGAGCCAGGCTCCTGGTCGAGGTCCCGGACGCCGAGGTCCGCCCCGACCCCGCGCTGGTCACCCTGCGGGCCCAGTTCGGTCCCGATGCCGTACGACGCCAGGCGGGCCGCGACGCTGCCATGATCGCCGTCCGCGCGGACCCGGCGACGGCAGCGCATCTGACACCGCTCCTGGACCGGGCGGGCCTGCACCATGTCACCCGCCCGGTCGGTCACCACGCCGGCGATCCGGGTGACCTCACCACAGCAGCGCACCTGATCGTCACGACCGGGCCCCTCGACCGCTCCCTGCTGGACCCGCTGATCCGCAGCTCGGTCCCGCACCTGCTCGTCACGGGTGCGGCCACCGGTCGCCGGGTCGGCCCGTTCGTCCACCCCGGCCTGACCGCCTGCCTGCGGTGCGTGGACGCACACGAGGCGCTCCACGACGCCCGGCGACCCCTGCTGCTGTCCCAGGCGGCGCGGGCAGCCGCTGACCAGCCACCGCCGGTGGATCCGCTGCTCGACCAGATCGCCCTCGCCTGGGCCGTCCGGGACCTGCTGCGCTACCTCGAGGGCGACGAGCCGAGCACGTGGTCGGCGACGGTCGACATCGGCCCGGTCGCCGCGCCGGAGCGGGTGCGCTGGGGACGCCATCTGGACTGCGGCTGCGCGTGGGACACGATCACGCAGTTCCCGTGAAGCACCGCTCCCCTACCACCACTCACTGTCGAGCTTGGCCTCCATCGAGCGGAGGTACTCCCGCGAGCACTCGTCGCAGTAGCGACGGACCCGACCGCGCTCGACCGCGGTCGTCCAGGTCACGGGCGCGTCCTCACCCTCGGCCCGCCGGCCGCAGAAGTCGCACGTGACGGTCATTTCCCCAGCGTAGGCCCGGGAACGCAGAAGGGGCCGGACCCGACCTTGCCTGTTTGGCGGTCAGTTCCGGCCCCTTCCCTTTTCACCCGCGATCAGGTGGTCCTCCGGGGAGGTGTCTCGTGAGGTCCTGGCGGAACCTCACAGGTTGATCACAGAGCGCGAGCGAGGGCGAGACGGGCCTGCTGCGCTGCGCGCTCGGCCTTGCGGCTCAAGCGCCGGGCGCGGACCACACGAGTGGCCACGCGCAGCTGCTGCGCCTCTCCCAGGCGCGTGACCATCTGCTCACGCGCCAACTGTTCGTTCATCATCTGAAACATGGTGGTACTTCCGTTCTGAGTGGCCGAGATCAATCTGTGGGTCTTGGTGGTGCGGGTGTGGACTACGCCGCGGCGTCCTTGCGCGGACGTCCCCGGGGACGCTTGCGCGGGATCACCACGCCGGCGAGGAACAACTCGCCGCCCCAGACGCCCCACGGCTCACGCCGCTCCTGGGCGCCGGACAGGCACAGCTGCTGGACAGGGCAGTCCAGGCACAGTGCCTTCGCGGACTCGACGTCCGACGGTGACTCGGCGAACCACAACTCCGCATCGTTCAGCCGGCACGGCAGCAGCTCGTCCAGCGTCGGCTCGAGAACACTGGTCGTCATCTGCTTTCACCTCCTCTTCAATGACCTGATCGCGTTGGTCGATTTCCTTGAGGGGATCTGCGACTCCGCGTTCTCGGTCTGAGAAGCACGAAGGCCGCGGATCCCGGTCTTTCGGGTTCCGCGGCCTGGAGGCTGCCTTTCTGATGCTCAGATCAGACAGGTGGGCTCCAGGCGTGGAAACCAGAGACGTACACGGCGTTGAAGCCGCGGTGTCCCGTGCCGGTGAGGGCGCGCTCTCGCTTGACGGCCGGAACGGCCTTGATGTCAGTGGCCACGGCGTCAACGGCGGCGCTGAACGGAGCAAAAGCAGCGTTCGGAGCCGTCGGAGCAGAGGTGGCGCAGTCGAGTGCGGACAGCGTGAGCTGCCAGGTCGCCATCGGGATCGGAATGATCGTCATGTTCTTCATGGTGTCGCCACCTCCTTCGGTGCCTTGAGAGCGCGAGCCGTGCCAGGGCTCTGATGCGCAACGGATGTTGTCTGACGACCGTAATGGCCGTGTATCAGGACGCGCAAATCATTTATTGGGTTTTTCAAGGTTTTTCTGAAACAACCGCGAGAACGGCCTCTCCGTACCGCTCAATCTTCGTTTCGCCGACCCCGCTGATCGAGGCGAGGGCCGCCATGGTGGCGGGCTTGTGCTCGGCGATCAGCTCCAGCGTGGCGTTGGTGAACACGACATACGCCGGCAGTGGCTTGCCGTCCTCGCCGCTCTCCCGGGCGGTCTCGAGGCGCCAGGCCTTGAGTCGCTCGAAGAGCGCCTCGTCGTACCGCATCGGGTGGTGGGAGCAGCGCCCCCGCTTCTTCTCCGCCGCGCTCGCCAACGGCTGCAGGCACTCGCGGCACCGCGCGACCTTGGTGGGCCGCCGGTTCGCCTGCGGGCGCTGGGCCTCGGGCAGCATCGGCACCAGGAAGCGCGAGGGCTGGCGCCGCGCTGCCTGTCCCGGGTTGCGGGCAGCGGCCCAGGACACCATCAGGTCCTGGCGCGCCCGGGTCATGCCGACGTAGAGCAACCGCCGCTCCTCCTCGACCGCACCGGGAGGCGCACCCTCCTGGCTGGCGTAGACGAACGGGAGGGTGCCGTCCTGGACGCCGCAACAGAACACCGCATCCCACTCCAGGCCCTTGGCGGCGTGGAAGGTCGCGAGCGTGACGCCGTCAGCGGTCGGCGCGTGCTGCTCGCTCGCCCGGCGCTCGAGGTCGGCCACGAAGGTCGTCATCGACGCCTCGATCCCGTCCTCGGTCGAGAACTCCTCGGACTGGTCCACGAGCGCCTGGAACGACTCCCAGCGGTCCCGGACCTGTCCCCTGCTCGTCGGCGGCGCAGCGGTCCACCCCATCGACGCCAGCACCGCCTTGACGATGTCGAGCCACGGCCCGGAGTCGGCGTCACCCGAGCGCGCCGCTCCGCGCAGCCGGGTCACCGCCTCACGCACCTCGCGGCGGTCGAAGAAGCGCGCGGCACCCCGGACGACGTACGGAATGCCCCGGTCGGTCAGCGCGTCCTCGAAGGTCTCCGACTGTGCGTTGATCCGGAACAGCACGGCCATCTCGCCGTACGACGTCCCGGCGCGATGCAGCTTCGCGATCCGGTCCGCGACGCTGGCCGCCTCGGCGACCTCGTCCGGCTCGCCGACGTAACGGACGGCGGAGCCGGTCGCCTGCTGCGAGCGCAGGTCGACGCCGGCGCTGGGCGTGCCCGCGAGCAGCCTGTTGGCGACCTCGACGATCTGCGGGGTCGAGCGGTAGTTGCGCACCAGCTCGATCGAGGTGGTGCCGGCGTAGCGCTTCGGGAAGTCCCGCAGGTAGGTCGCATCGGCGCCGGCGAAGGAGTAGATCGTCTGCGCCGGGTCGCCGACGACGCACAGCTCGTCGCGCCCACCGAGCCACAGGTCGAGCAGCGCCGACTGGAGCGGCGAGACGTCCTGGAACTCGTCGACCACGAACCACTTGTACTGGCGCCGCACCTGGGCCGCGACGCGCTCGTCGCCGGCGAGCACACCGGCCGTCAGCAGCAGCACGTCCTCCATGTCCATCCGGCCCTGGTCGCGCTTGACCTCCTCGTAGGCCGCGAACACGCGGGCAATGTCGGAGGCCGAGTGGCCGTCGATGCTGCGACCCTTGGTCGGCGCGATCCGCGCGTAGACGTCGGAGCCGACGTTGCTGACCTTGGCCCACTCGATCTCGGAGGCCAGGTCGCGCAGCAGCGCCTGGTCGCCGCGGACGCCGATGTTGCGGCACGCGCCGGCGATCATCGGGATCTTCGACTCGGTCAGGACCGGCAGCTCGGTGCCGTAGACGTGCGGCCAGAAGTACCGCAGCTGGCGCAGGGCGGCGCTGTGGAAGGTGCGCGCCTGGACCCCCGGGGCGCCGAGGGTGCGGAGCCGCTGGCGCAGCTCACCGGCAGCCCTTGTGGTGAAGGTGACGGCGAGGACCTCGGACGGGGCGTAGACACCCGCCTGGACGCCGTGCGCGATCCGGTGGGTGATCGCCCGGGTCTTGCCCGTGCCCGCACCGGCCAGCACCCGCACCGGGCCGCGCAGGGTCTCGGCCACCGCACGCTGCTCGGGGTCGAGCGCGGAGAGGAGTTGCTCGATCGACGAGGACACCGTGGACATCGGTGGGAACATCTCCTTCGCGCACATGGTTGGGTCGAAGATCAGACCCTAGACCGCAGAGGCGACACTTCAGCGATGAGCACCAGCACCTTCACGATGTACACCACTCCGTGGTGCGGCTACTGCCACCGGCTCAAGAGCCAGCTCGACCGCGAAGGCATCGCCTTCGACATCGTCGACATCGAGCAGGTGCCGGACGCCGCCTTCGTCGTGGAGCAGGCCAACGGCGGCAACCAGACGGTCCCGACCCTCGTGTACGCCGACGGGAGCGCGCAGACCAACCCGAGCGTCGCGCAGGTCAAGGCCAAGCTCGCGACGCTCGCGGTCGTCGAGTAGCCCGAGCCGCCTCACCAGCTCCCGGGCAACGCTCCGCCGTACCAGTCCTCGATGAGGGAACGGCTGATCGAGACACCGCCGGGCAGCACCAGCGACCCGTCCTCGGCGCCCGCCCGCATC
>NZ_JBMCZA010000202.1:69628-78851 GCF_048654705.1 Nocardioides sp. CPCC 206348 | reverse complement strand
CGTCGTCCTCGAGCCGGATCTCCTCCGACGTCGCTCGGCCGTGGAAGCCCAGCATCAGGCTCGACGGGAGCGGCCAGGGCTGGTTGCCGAAGTAGGTCACCTCGCCGACCTCGACGCCCGTCTCCTCGAGCACCTCGCGTCGTACGGCGTCCTCCAGGCTCTCGCCGGGCTCGCAGAAGCCCGCGAGCGTGGAGAACCGTCCCTCGGGCCACGCGGCGCCCCGACCCAGCAGGCACCGCTCGTCCTCGCTGCCCGGCTCACCGGCCGAGACCAGCATGATCACGGCCGGGTCCGACCGCGGGAACTGCGGCTTCCCGCAGGCGTCGCACACCAGTTCATGGCCAGCCGAACGCGACGACAGCGTGCCCCCGCAGCGCGGGCAGAACCGGTGCGCCCAGTGCCACTCGGCCAGGCCGAGGGCGTGGAACACCAGCGGCGCCTGGCGAATGGACTCGCCGGCCAGGAACGGGAGCAGCCCGCGCAACGGCAGCCACGTCTCCCCTTCCACCTTCGCCAGGTCACCCGGGGCGATCACCGCCCACCAGGTCGTGCCGTCCCGCTCCCCCAGCAGCACGCGTACGCCGTCCGGGGCATCAGCAGCGGGGACCCACTCCAGTCCGTCCGGCCCGGGGCGGACTCGGGTTCCGGCGACGACCAGGACGCGGCTGGCGGGATCGGCCCACCGATCGGCCAGCCAGGACTCGTCGTTGCGGTGCAGGCCGTGGCGTTCGTGGGCGGCGGCCGCGAGCGCCAGGTGCGGAAAAGTCACACCTGCAGACTAGTGAGCGCATCCACGCGATGATCAACCATGGATGCAGCAGCGCTCCGGGCCGCGCAGGCCCCGCTCAAGGAGACGTACCGGTCGGACCCCGCCACCGCGAGGATCCCCACCAGCGCGCGAGGCGACTACCGCGATCCCGGTGTGACGGGCACGGTCGACGGCTTCGCCGGTCCGGTCCGGGCCGGTCTCCACAGCGCTGCCGGCGGTGACGGCACCGATGCGTGCTCGGCCGACCTGCTCCTCGAGGCGGTGCTCGCCTGCGCCGCCGTGACGCTGCGCGCCGTCGCCACGTCGATGGGCGTCGAGATCCGCGACGCCCGGCTCGCCGCCGACGCCTGGTGGGACGCGCGCGGCACCCTCGGGGTCGACCGGCAGGCACCCGTCGGCGTCCAGGACATCGTCGTGACGCTCACGCTCGACACCGACGCGGACGATGCCACGCTGGGCCGCCTGGCCACCGCGACGGAGCGCTACTGCGTGGTCGGGCAGACCCTCGCCACTCCGCCCGCGATCCGCGTCGAGCGCGCCTGAGGGCAGGCCCACCCAGCGATTCAGCCGAGCAGCTTCTCGATCTCCTCGCGGTCGGCGAGGTCGTCGTGGACGACCAGCTCCCCGCTGCGCACGTAGTAGAACGCCGCCCGCACCTGCTCGACCGGCAGGTCGTGGAGCTCGGCCCACGCGAGCCGGTAGATCGCCAGCTGCAGCGGATCGGCGTCCTGGCGGGCGTTGGTCTTCCAGTCCACGACGAGGTACGACGACCCGCCCTCTCCCGCACCATCGGGCTCGAGGTAGACGGCGTCGATGCGCCCCCGCACCAGCTGCTGTGCGCCGCCCTGGGTGCCGAGCACGAGGGCGAACGGCGCCTCGATGGCGTGCGGGACCCGGGACCCGAACGGTCCGGTCTCGAAGGTCGCGATGAGCTCCTGGAGGTCGGCCTCGTCGTCGATACCGGCGTCGGCGCGTCCGGCGAGCTCGTCGGGGTCGAAGAGCCCCTGCTGGCCGAACCGGGCCTCGACCCAGGCGTGGAAGCGGGTGCCGAAGCGGGCCGCGGGTGCGGGCGGACGCGGCATCGGGCGGGCGAGGTCGCGGGCCAGGCCCTCGGGGTCGTCCCGCAGTCGTCCCATCGCCGTCGCCGAGAGCGAGGCCGGCAGCGTCACCACGACCTCGGTGCCCGCGCCCCCGGCCGCCTGCACGCGGGCCTCGGCGAGCAGCTGCTCGATCTCGGCATCCCACTCCGCGACGCGCGCACTGGCCACGAGGTCCAGGTCGTCCTCCTCGGCGTCGGGGTCGGCGGCGCGCACCAGCTCGGCGGCGGCCAGCCGCAGGCGCGCCTCCTCGCCGAAGCCGTCGGCCGGCCAGGGCCGGGAGGGATCCTCGGCGTCGTAGGGATTCGCCGAGCCCTTCTCGGGCCGGGTCAGCCACGGCTCGGGCGCCAGTCCCCACTCGGCCAGCAGCGCGCGCACCGTCTCCTGGTAGGAGGACGGTCCGTAGGGCGTCTTGCGCGGTCCCCACTGGAACGACGTGACCGACAGGTGGTGGGCGGCGCGGGTGAAGGCGACGTACCCGAGGCGCAGCTCCTCGTCGGCCTCGTGCGCCTTGGCCCGTTGCCGGTAGTCGTCGAGCGCGGCCTTGTCGAAGCCCTCCAGCTGCGGCAGGTCGCCGGCGTCACCGCGCAAGGGCGCGGGAAGCACCGACGGCGAGGAGACCCACAGCGTCCGTCCCTGGCTCGACGGGAAGCGGGACTCCCCGACACCCACGCAGTAGACCGTCTCCCACTCCAGGCCCTTCGAGCGGTGCACCGTGAGGAGCTTGACCGAGTCGGCCTCGGTGGGCGTCGCCACGTCCAGGCCGTTGCCCTGGTCGTCCTCAGCAGTGAGGTAGGCGAGCAACGCAGGCAGCGTCACGTCGCCGTCGACGGCCTGGAAGTCGGCGACGGCCTTCACGAACAGGTCGAGGTTGTCGCGTCGTGCCGCGGCCGCGGGGCTGGTCGACGAGGCGAGCTCGACGTCGACACCGGTGACGTCGATGATCCGGCGGACCAGGTCGAGCAACGGCTCGCCCACGGCCGCGCGCAGCAGGCGCAGCTCGTCACGCAGCAGGCCGAACCGGGCCAGCGCCTCCTCGGAGTACTCGGCGTCGCCGGGGTCGGCGAGGGCGTCGTCGAGGCACGGGATCTCGGCCGGATCGATGCCGTCGGCGATGGCGACCAGCTGCGCGGAGACCGACACGGTGTCGTCGGCGCGGCCTCGCCGGCCGGCGTGCTCGCTGGCCCGTCGACCGAGCAGGCGCAGGTCGCGCGGCCCGATGGCCCAGCGCGGTCCGGCGAGCAGGGTCAGCAGCGCGGCGTTGTCGGTGACGTCGTGCAGCAGCCGCAGCGTGGCCACGATCTCGGCGATCTCCGGCAACCGCAGGAGTCCGGAGAGACCGACGATCTCGACGGGGATGTTGGCGGACGTCAGCGCGTCGAAGACGAGCTCGGCGTGCGCGTTGTCGCGGGTCAGCACGCCCGTCTTCGCCCAGTCGCCGGGCTCCCCACCCCAACCGGCACGGATCGAGGACGCGAGCCACGCCAGCTCGTCCCGCTGCGTCTCGAACACCTCGGCCGTGACGAGGCCGTCCACGGCATCGTCAGGTGCGCGCAACCGCGCCACCCCTGCGCCGCGCGCTTCCAGGGCGTCGTACAACGGACCGGCGAGCCGGCTCGCGACGTCGAGTATGCGGCGGTCGGAACGGCGGTTGATGGTCAGCGGGTGCGTGCGGGACTCACCGTCCGCCGCCGGGAAGGTCTCGGCGAAGTTGAGGATGTTGGCGACCGACGCACCACGCCAGCCGTAGATCGCCTGGTTCGGGTCGCCCACTGCGGTGACCGCGTGCCCACGCCCGTCGACCTCACCGGAGAACAACCGCGACAGCATGATCGCCTGCGCGACCGACGTGTCCTGGTACTCGTCGAGCAGCACCACCTTGAACCGCCCGCGCTCGATGGCGCCGACCTCGGGCCGCTCGGCCGCCAGCCGTGCACCGAGCTCGATCTGGTCGGAGAAGTCCATCAGGCCCAGGTCCCGCTTGAGGCCGCGGTACGACGCCACCAGCTTGAGCAGGTCGGCCCGCCGGTCGATCGCGGACATCGCCTTCTCGACCGCCTCGACGTACGTCTTGCGCGCCTTGCCGGCCAGTTCCGCGTCGCGGGCCCGCTCGAAGCCGCGGCGCGCCTCGGCGTCGTGCGCGAGCACCTGGCTCGGCGCCACGAGGTGTTCGCTCATCGCCGAGTCGAGGGCGAGGAGGTTCTGGATCGCCGTCTCGGGGTGGTCGGTCAGGTGATCGATGTCGCCGGTGAAGCGGTCGATCGCCCGGGCACCCAGCTGGTAGCGCGCGGCGTCGGTGATGACGCGGGTGTCGGGCTCGTGCCCGATCCGCAGGCCGTGGTCGGTGAGGAGCGTCGCCGCATAGGCGTTGTACGTCGCCACGGTCGGCTCCAGCACCTCGTCGGCGTCCTCGCCGCCCACGGTGAGGTCGAGTGCTCCCGCGTCGCGCAGCGCGGTGCGGATCCGCTGGCGCAGCTCGGCGGCAGCCTTGGTCGTGAAGGTCAGGCCGAGCACCTCCTCGGGACGCACCTGACCAGTGAGCACGAGGTAGACCACCCGCGAAGCCATCAGCGTGGTCTTGCCCGATCCGGCGCCGGCGATCACGACCGCCGGCCGCAGGGGGGCGCTGATCGCGGCCCACTGCTCGTCGCTCGGCGGGAACTTCGCCTGCATCGCCCGCTGCAGGTCGGCAGGGGTGTCGAGCTTCATCGGCGGTCGGGTCGACGTCATTGCGCGACCACCGCCCCGGCACTCTTCGCGGGGCACAACGGCACGAACGAGCACGTACGGCAGTGCTGGCCGGCCACGGCCGGGAAGTGTTCCCCGCGGATCAGCGCCGCGGCGTTCGCCAACCGCCCACGGAGGTCGTCGCGCTCGGGGCCCTCCTCGGCGTGCACCGGCTGCTGCTGCACCGTCGCCGCCATGCCGCCGTCCACCAGTCCCAGCTGCACCAGCTCGGCGCCGCCGGCGGTGTGCGCCGGAGCGGCCGGGTCGGTGTCGAGCGCGCCGTGGTCGACGGCGAACTGGTAGAGCGCGAGCTGGACGTGTCCCTTGACCGAGGTGTCCGACGGTTTGTTGCGGCCCGTCTTGAGGTCCACCACAACGACATGCCCGTCAGCGTCGAGCTCGACCCGGTCGGCGTACCCGGTCAGCTGCACGCGTTCGCCGTCGGGCAGGTCGACCACCGTTGAGAACTTCGCCTCGCGGTCCACCAGTTCACGCGGGTTGGACTCGTGCCATTCCACGAACCGCTCGAGCGCCGCGCGGACACGTTCGTACTCGCGCACCTTCGACCACGGCGTCCGGAAGTCGAGGCGGTCCCACACCTCGTCGACGTACGCCATCAGGGCCGCCGGGTCGGGCGGCGCGTCGCCCGCCGCCACCCGTTCGGCGAGGGCGTGCACGAGCTCGCCGAGGTTGGCCGACTGGTGGGCGCGACCGACGCCGCCGGCCTCACGGGTCAGGAACCACTGCGTCGGACACACGGCCAGCGAGTCGAGCATGCTCGCGGAGACCGGCACCGGCTGGTCCTCGGCGCGGATCGGCGTGGTCGACACCGTGACCGCGCGGGTGCCCCACCAGGTGGCGGGATCGGCGGCAGGCGCCAGGGCCCGGCGTCCGACCCATTCCTGCGCGAGGCGGGCGAGGCGACGGGCCGCAGCAGCGCGCAGCGGCTCCTCCGTCGCCGGGTCCGCGACGGTACGGCGCAACTCCGCCACCAGGCCGTCCAGGGACAGCGGCCGCGGCGGACGACCGACGACGTGCTCGATCGAGCTGCCGAGTTCCTCGATGAACCGGGACGGCTGCTCGCCCTCGTCCTCGCTGGACTTCACCGCGGTGACGACGAGGCGCTCGCGAGCACGGGTGCACGCGACGTAGAACAACCGCCGTTCCTCCATGAGCAGCTCGCGGGTCGAGACTGGCGGAAGCAGCCCGTCGGTCCCGATCCGGTCGGCCTGTAGCAACGTCGAGCGACGCCGCAGGTCGGGCCAGCCCTCGGCCTGGACGTGCGCAGCCACCACCAGGCGCCATTCCAGGCCCTTGCTCCGGTGCGCCGTCAACAGGCGTACGGCGGCGCCGCGTGCGCCGCGGTCCGCCAACGTGTCGGCGGGGATCTCCTGCTGCACGAGGCCCTCGAGGAACGGCGCCACACCCTGGTGTTCGCGCCTCTCCCCGGATCGCACCGACACGTCGAACAGGGCGCAGATCGAGTCGAGGTCACGATGGGCGCGACGCGCCGAGCCGCCACCTGCCTCGACGTACCGGCGCAGCCGTTGCGGCCAGTTCGTGCCCGACCACACGGTCCACAGCAGGTCCTCGGCGCTCGCGCCGGCGTCGAGGTCCGCTCGCGCCCGGGCCAGCAGCGTTGCCAGCGCACGGGCCTGTCCCGCCTCGGGTGTGTCGAGCCCGTCGAGGAACGTCGCGTCGACCACGGCCAGCCGCACCAGCTCCCGCGAACCGCGCGGCGTCCCGCCCTCGGCCTGGGCGACGTCCTTCTCCCGCTGGCGCAGCACCCGTGCGAGGCGTCGCACGTCGCCGGCGTCGAGGCCGCCGAGCGGGCCGGTCAGCAACGCCTCGGCGCGCCCGACGTCGACGTACTCCACGTGCGAGGGGTCGGTGTTGTCGAGGTTCACCACCGCGCGCAGGGCGTCCAGCAGGGGCAGTACGGCGGGGTCGCGGACCAGGGGCACCTCGTCGCGCGCCACCTCGACCGGCACGCCGGCAGCGCCGAGCGCCCGCCGCAGCGGGCCGATGCTGGCACGTCCCGAACGCACGAGGACGGCCATGTCGTCCCACGCGATGCCGTCCTCCAGGTGGGCACGCCGCAACAGGTCGGCAAGGTGTTCGGCCTCGGCCCGCTCGGTGTCGAAGGTGCGGACCTGGACGAGGCCCCGTCCGTGCGGACCCGTCTCCGCGATCGGCGACAGGAAGAGCTTGCGGGCGTCCTCGCTGATCGTGCCGGGCAGCCCGATCCGGCCGGCGACGCGTTGCGCGGGCGCCATGATGCCGGGCCCGAAGCGACGGATCGTGCGCAGCGCGACGACGTCGGCCGGTGCTCCGTCGCGGCGCGGGAAGGACGTCGGGAACTCGAGGATCCCGCGCACCTCGGCGCCGCGGAATCCGTAGATCGACTGGTGCGGATCGCCCACGGCAACCAGGTCGCGGCCGTCGCCCGCGAGGGCCCGGAGCAACGCCACCTGACCGGGATCGGTGTCCTGGTACTCGTCGACGAACACGTGCCGGAACTGCGCACGCAGCTCGTCACGGTGCACCTCGGCCTCGATCACCGCGCGACGGATCAGGTCGGCGTAGTCGGTGGCGCCGAGGCTGTCGAGCGAGTCGAGGTACTGCTCGAGGAACAGCCCGGCGGCGACGTACTCGTCGATCCCCTCGGCCTCGCCGAGGGCGCGCAGGTCCTCGCCCTCCAGTCCCTTCTCGCGAGCGCGCGCCAGGACGGCGTGCACCTCGCGGGCGAACCCGCGCGTCGACATCGCCTGCCGGAACCGGTCGGGCCACTGGACCGACTCGGGATGGTCGGCCAGCAGCTCGCGGAGCACGACGTCCTGCTCGGGCGCCGAGAGCAGGCGCAAGGGCGCTTCGTAGAGCTCGGCCGGCGCGTACCGACGAACCAGCGCGTAGGCGAACGAGTGGAAGGTCGAGCTCAGCTGGGGACCGGTGGTGCGCCCCAGCCGGGCGCTCACCCGGTCGCGCAGCTGGTCGGCGGCCTTGCGCGAGAAGGTCAGCGCGAGCACCTGGTCGGGGCGCGCACCGCGACCCTCGATCCGCTCGACGATCGCCTCGACCAGGGTCGTGGTCTTGCCCGTGCCGGGACCAGCGAGGACGAGGAGCGGCCCACCGCCGTGGTCGACGACCTGGCGCTGGTGCTCGTCGAGCACCGGTGCCGGTCCGGCCGCGGACGGCACGGCGAGGCGATACCTGGCCTGTCCGCTCCCCTGCTCCACGGGCGTCACTCAACCATCCCGGCCCGACACATCCCCGAGCGGCGTCACACCAGTTCGAAGTCCGCGAAGTCGAACCCGGGCGACACCAGGCAGCTCACCAGCGCGTCGGCATCCGACGGCAGGGTCCGCTGCCACACCCCCGCCGGCACCAACCCCTGCGGTACGTCGGCCCCGACCACCAGGCGCGACCCGCCCCTCACATCCGGCCCAGCATCCGGCACCGCCCCGTCCCCACCGAGCTCGACCGTGACCACTCCCTCGTGTGCGAGCCAGATCTCGTCGGAGGCCACCCGGTGCCAGGCCGACGACTCCCCCGCCGGCAGCAGGAAGTAGATCAGCGTCGCCGTCGGCCGCACCCGCCCGTCGGGCAACGTCACCATCTCCGGCGACACCCACGTCTGCCGGTACCACCCACCCTCCGGGTGCGGCTCCAGGTCGTGCAGGACAGCAAGCGCAGGGCGATCCATGGAGACAAGTCTGCCGGGCGAGGCGTCGGGTATCGAGGTGGTCCCTCGAGGGCGCTTCGGGTCGCCGTCGTCGGCGTCAATCCGCCAAACCGCAGGGCGTGCAACAAAGGTCGACGCCGGCGACGGGGACCCGCTCCTAAGCCAGCGAGGGACCACCTCAGGGCCCGACGCCTCGCACACGCACAGGCAAGAAAAAGGTGAAGGGCCCTCGTGAGTATGAGTCACAAGGGCCCTTCGGTTGATCGGTACTGGTGACGCTCCCGATCGATCTCCTTCTGCATCCGATCCCACTCGCCTCGTCACCCGGCTCGTGCGGCCAGCGTCCCCGTGAGGGGCCGCCTCACCTTCACCCCGAAGGGTTCCGGTAGGGCCGTTTGGATCTTTGCCTTCCGGCGATCCCGCTCTCCCGGAGGAGTGCGTGGGAGAAGTTCTACGCCGGTCCAGACAAGCTTGGCAAGGGGTTTCCTCGCGGTTTCACCAATGTTTTTCGTCCTCCACCGGTTGTCGGCGTGTCGTCCACAGACACGCCCGGCGCCCTCCACAGAAACACCGCGTTCCTCCCCAGACCAGCGGTATGCCTGTGGAGGAATGAGTACGACGACTCAGTGCGAATGAGTCGTGCGGTCATGCCTGCCTGGAGGCTCGTCTGGCTGAATGGATCCATGCGCTACGCCGATCCCGCCCTGTGCCCCGACTGCCGGTCACCCCTGCCCACAGGAGTTCCGGTCTGCCCCACGTGCCAGCTGCTCGTCCGGCACCCCCTCGCCGTCGACCTGTTCCGCACGCTGCGTCGCGCCGACGAGCTGGTGGTGGAGCTGCGCACGGCGAGCACCGCGTTCCACGGCCAGCCGGCCGCCCCGGCTCCCGCGGCTGCCCCGGCCGCCGCGACCGCGGCGCCGCTCGGCGGCCCGCTGGTCCCCCCGGGCG
>NZ_JBMCZA010000202.1:57629-69595 GCF_048654705.1 Nocardioides sp. CPCC 206348 | reverse complement strand
GGGTCCGCCCGCCCCGCCGCTGCCGCCCTACCCGGGCGCTGCGATGGCGCCCGCCCCGGAACGCCGCGGCGTCGCGTCCGCGTCCGTCCCGAAGATCCTGCTCGGCCTCGGTGCGTTCTGCCTGCTCGTCGCGTCCGTCATCTTCCTGGCCGTCTCGTGGTCGGCGCTGGGCGTCGGCGGCCGCACCGCGGTCCTCGCCGGCCTGACCCTGACGGCCGGCACCTCGGCCCTGCTCCTGCACCGCGCAGGGCTCCGCATCGCGGGCGAGTCACTGATCGTCGTCGCACTGGGCCTGCTGGCCCTCGACGTGTTCGGGGCCGGTGCATCCGGCTGGCTCGGCGACGGTGGTGACGGGGTCACGGCCTGTGTCGCCGGACTGGTCGTCGCGGTGGCCGGCATCGTGCTCGGACTCGTCCGCGTCGGTGGCGAGCCGCGGCTTGTCGCTCCCCAGGTGATCGCCGGCATCGGTACGGCGGTCGCCTACTTCGGCACCCTCGACGTCACCGACCACCAGCTCCTCGTCGGCCACGTGTTCACGGCGCTCGCCATCGGCGCGATCCTTCTCGCCCGTTCGCAGGACCTGCCCGTGCTCGCCTGGAGCCAGGCCGTTGCCGGCTCCTTCGCCTGGCTCGGCGCCAGCGGCCTGGCACTCACCGATTCCTTGACCGAACCCGATCTCCACCAGTTGTGGATCGACGGCTCCGGCTGGTCGCTGCTCGTCTCCGCCGCTGTGCTGCTCGTCCCCGGCCTGGTTGTCCGCAACCGCGGGCTCCTCCTCGCCGGCGCCAGCTTCGCCGCCATGGTGGTGACGGTCGTCGTGACCCTCCCGAGCGTCGACACCGACACCACGACCGTCGGTCTGGTGGCCGTCGCCGTCACCGCGGCCTGGGTCCTGGTCCTCGGCCTGCTTCCCCGGTCCTTCCGCACCATTGCCATCGCGCCGTCGGCGGTGGGCAGCGCCATCCTCGCCGGCTTCTCACTGGTCACCGTGGTGGTTGCCTTCGCCCGCTGGGCCGACCTCTCCACCGGCTTCGAGCGTCGCTTCGACCTCACCATCGGCGGCGAGAACCCGGTCACCGAGCCGCTGCTCCTGGTGCCGTCGCTGCTCGTGCCGATCGCCTTCATCGCGCTGCTCGTCTCGGCCCGCCGCCGCGACCACCTGGCCATCTGGGCCCAGGTCGCCGCGATCGCGGCCGGCATCGGTGCCGCCGCGACCCTGGCGTCGTACGACGTCACGCTGGCCCTGCCCGTCGCCGTGCTCACCCTCGTGGCACTCGGCGCCGCGGCCGCCGCGCTGATGACCACCGGAGGCCGGGCTGCCGGCCTCGGCGTCGCCGCCACGTTCACCGCAGGTGCCGCTTCGATCGCGGCCGTCCCGAGCGCCCCGATGACCGCCATCGTTGCCGGACTGGCCACCGCATCCGCCGTCGTCCTCGCGCTGCGCGGCACGGAGGCCGTCCGGATGAGCGGCGCCCTCTCGGCCGCGCCGTTCCTCGGCCTCGCGACCAGCGCCTCCGTCTACGCCTTCGGGGGTGACGCCGCCTGGGTGGCGATCCCGGTGCTCCTCGCCGTCGGTCTTCTCGCCCTCGGACGGCCCCGCATCGAGATCGAGCTGCCGGCCGTCGCGGTCGCGCTGATCACGTTCCCGATCTCGGGCGCCGAAACCACCGACGCGGGCGGGTACACCGCGCTGTGGCTGACCGTCGCCGGGTTCGTGTTCTGCGCGAGCGCCCTGATCCACGAGTCGCGCCGCTTCGGCGCCTGGATCGGTGCAGCGCTGCTGCTGCTCGCCACGTGGGTGCGGCTGGCCGACCTCGAGGTGGAGGCACCCGAGGCCTACACGCTCCCGCTGGCCGTGGCCCTGCTCGCCTTCGGTCTCTGGCGGATGCAGAAGTCGGACACCGTCGGCACTGCGGAGGCCCTGCTGCCCGGCCTGCTGCTCGGCACGATCCCGTCGCTCCTGTGGGTCATCGGGGACCCGGTCTCGCTCCGGGCCCTGCTCCTCGGCGGCGTGTGCCTGGCGCTCACCATCGCCGGCGCCTCGCTGCGCTGGAGCGCGCCGCTCCTGGTCGGCGCCACCGTCGGCGCGATCATCGTGTTCCGCGAGATCGGCGCCTACCCCGGGGAGTTCCCGAAGTGGGTGTGGATCGGTTTCGCCGGCGTCCTGCTGACGGTCGTGGGCATCACCTGGGAACGCCAGCTGCTCGAGGTGCGCAAGGTCGTCGGCTACCTCGGCCGTCTCCGGTGACCCTCGCCGGTGGCCGTCGACTACTGACCTGCTAGACAAAGGGCATGGCTACCACTGCACTCGGCGGCAACCCCGTCTCGACCGTCGGCGAACTTCCCGCCGTCGGCGCCCCCGCCCCGTCCTTCTCGCTCGTCGGTTCCGACTTCAGCGACGTCGCCCTCCCCGAGGGTTCCCGCGCGGTGCTCAACATCTTCCCGAGCATCGACACCGGGATCTGTGCCGCGAGCGTCCGCAAGTTCAACGAGCTCGCGGCCGGTCTCGAGAACACCACGGTCATCAACGTGTCCCAGGACCTCCCGTTCGCCCAGGCCCGCTTCTGCGGCGCCGAGGGCATCGAGAACGTCCAGGTCGGCTCGGGCTTCCGCACCTCGTTCGGTGACGACTACGGCGTGAAGCTGGTCGACGGCAAGTTCGAGGGCCTGCTCGCCCGCTCCGTCGTGGTCGTCGACGCGGACGGTTCGGTCCTGTACACCGAGCTCGTCCCGGAGATCGCGACCGAGCCGAACTACGACGCCGCCATCGCGGCGCTCAGCTGACCCAGGTCAGTCCTCCGTCGCGGGATCCCAGAACGCCCGCGGCATGTCGAGGCCGCCGCTGACCTTCAGCGGCGTGTCCTCGTCGAGGTAGTGCGCACGGGCCCGGTCGTCGTGGCTCGGCGGGAGCGTGCCATCGGCACGCACCACCCGCCACCACGGCACCGGGCCGCCGTACCTCGCCATCACGGATCCGACCTGCCGCGGACCTCCTCCAGCCACGGCCGCCAGCGCACCGTACGTCGTCACCCGACCGGGCGGGATCCGCTCGACCAGGTCGAGCAACACTTCGACGTACCCCTCGTCCACGGGCCCATCTAACCCCGTCGGCGGTACGGACGCCGAGAGCCCCATCCGTGAGGACGAGGCTCTCAGTTGCTCCCTCGGTGCGGTGAACGCTTTGACCGATTCGCGGTGGTCCGCAACACCAGGACCACGATGCCCTGACCAACGAGAACAGCGGGTCCGGGGTTACGCGCGGGACTTGTGGGGTTCGAGGGTTGCAAGCTGCCTCGTAACACCTTGCGCAAATTTTCGCCCAACTATTGCGTCCGACAGTGATTTACGTGTGAGGTACCGACGGACGCCGAAAATCTGCAGGTCTCGGGCGACGTTCCGTCTTCCACGACTTTTCGGTGCCCTCTCACCATTATTTCTCGGAGGCATCTGTGAAGAAACTGGCATCCGGCTTGCTCGCCGGCGCCGCAACCATCGCCCTGGGTGGCGCGATGTTGCAACCGGCTCAGGCCGACACCCCTGTCGACGGCCCTGCGAAGCAGCGCCCGGCACACGCCAAGAAGCACGATCGGCCGGGTCCCAAGACCCACGAGCAGCGTCGCGAGATGCGCAAGGCGCTCGAGCTGGTGGAGAACGGCAACGCTCGTCTCCAGCAGCGGGCCGACGGCGGCGCGACCGTGAAGCTCGCCACCGGTGAGTACGTCGAGTTCCCGGTCGAGAGGAGCGACAAGATCCTCACCCTGCTCGGCCAGTTCGGCACGGCCAACGTGCCGGCCCAGGGCACCGACCCGGGTCCGCTGCACAACGAGATCGCGGAGCCGGACCGCGCGGTCGACAACTCCACGGAGTGGACGCCGGACTTCAACAAGGCGCACTACGACGAGATGTTCAACGGCGACGGCGAGTCCTTCAGGAACTACTACAAGGAGGTCTCCAGCGGCCGCTACGACGTCAGCGTCACGACCGAGGACTGGGTGACCGTTCCCGGCAACGCCTCGACGTACGGCGACAACGCGGTCGAGGACACCGGCGGCTCGTGGGCCTTCATCGCCGACACCGCTGACGCCTGGTACGCCGCGCAGGTCGCTGCCGGCAAGACGCCTGCCGAGATCGACGCCTACCTCGCACAGTTCGACGTGTGGGACCGCTACGACTTCGACGGTGACGGCGACTTCAACGAGGCCGACGGCTACATCGACCACTTCCAGGCCGTCCACGCGGGCGGTGGCGAGGAGGCCGGTGCCGGCGACGACGCCATCTGGTCGCACCGCTGGTACGTCAACGGCAACCTCTACGGCCAGACCGGCCCGACCGTCGGCACCAGCCAGAACCTGTACGGCGGCGCCCAGGTCGGTGACTCGAAGTACTTCATCGGCGACTACACCGTCGAGCCGGAGAACGGCGGGCTCGGTGTCTTCGCGCACGAGTACGGCCACGACCTGGAGCTTCCCGACTTCTACGACACCGCGGGCGGCGACAACGGCACCGGATTCTGGACGCTGATGTCCTCGGGCTCGTGGCTGAACCACGGCCAGGAGTCGATCGGCACCACGCCCGGGCTGATGGGCCCGGAGGAGAAGTACTACCTCGGCTGGCTCGACTACACCGAGGTGAACCCCGGCCAGAACGGCAGCTTCACGCTGTCCCCGTCGCAGGAGACGGCCGTCGGACAGGACCAGGCCATCAAGGTCAACCTGCCCGACAAGACCACGACGAACGTCTACACGAAGGCCCGTCAGGGGAAGTACTCGTGGTACTCCGGCCGTGGCGACAACCTGGTCGCGACCCTGACGCGTCAGGTCCCGCCCTCGACGTCGGTCCTGGTCACTGCCGACATCTGGAACCAGATCGAGCCCGACTACGACTTCCTCTACGCGGAATACTCCGTCGACGGTGGCACCACGTGGAAGCAGCTCGAGGCCATCGACGGGACCGCCGACTGGACCAGGCACAGCTGGCGCTACACCCTGGACAAGAAGAAGAAGAAGGCCTCGCTGTTCCGGCTGCGCTATGCCACCGACGGCGGTTACAACGAAGCCGGCGCCTTCATCGACAACATCGTGATCAAGGGCTACGGCCAGCCGATCACCGACGGGGCAGAGAAGGGCGCCAACGGCTGGACCGTCAAGGGCTTCACCGCCTCGACCGGCACCGAGACCAAGACGACCCCGCGCTACTACCTCATCGAGAACCGGCAGTACGTCGGGTACGACAGCACCCTCCAGGTGGGGCCGTACAACTTCTCCGAGGGCGTCACGCGACCGGACTGGGTGGAGCACTTCGCCTACCAGAACGGCATGCTCGTCTGGCTCGTCGACCTGGCGTACGCCGACAACAACACGAGCGCCCACCCGGGCGGGGGCTACGCCCTTCCGGTCGACGTACGACCGGACTCGCTGACGTACCCGGACGGGTCCAGCCCCTCGAACCGCCGCGAGCCGTTCGATGCCACCTTCGGCATCTCGGCGACCGACGAGGTCTGCCTGCACAAGCAGGTGGCGACCGCCGGCGGACACGACACGCTCGCCGCGTGTGCTCCGTCCGTCGCCGGTGTCCCGACGTTCAACGACACCAACCCCCAGGCCTACTGGAGCGCTGCCAACGAGCAGAACTCCGTGAAGGTCGCCGGGGTCGGGGTGACCGCCACGGTCACCGCCGAGAACGCCGACGGCACCATCCAGGTCCAGGTCACCAACCCGTGACCTGAGCCGGGGACGCAACAGGCCCCGCGATCCTCACGGATCGCGGGGCCTGTCTGCTTCGGTGATCGAGACTCAGTACGTCGGCTGGCTCGGGTCGATCTGGTTGACCCAGGCCACCACGCCGCCGCCGACGTGGACGGCGTCGTCGTAGCCGGCACCCTTGACGATCGCCAGGGTCTCGGCCGAGCGGACGCCCGTCTTGCAGTGCATGACGATCTGCTTGCCGGAGTCGACCGGCGGCAGCTGCGCGAGCGCCGTCCCGTTGAGGAAGTCGCCCTTCGGGATCAGGACCGCACCGGGGATGTGGTTGATCTCGGCCTCGGCCGGCTCACGGACGTCGATCAGGACGAAGTCGCGCGAACCCTCCTCGCGCTCCTTGATCATGGAGGCGAGCTGGGTGACGCTGATCGTCGCGTCGACGGCGGCGTCGGCCGCCTCCTCCGAGATCGCGCCGCAGAAGGCGTCGTAGTCGATCAGGCCGGTGACGGTCGGGTTCTCCCCGCACAGTGCGCAGTTGGGGTCCTTGCGGACCTTCAGCTTGCGCCACTCGAGCTCGAGGGCGTCGTAGATGACCAGCTTGCCGATGGCGGGGTCACCCGCACCGATGAGCAGCTTGATGGCCTCGTTGACCTGGATCGAGCCGATCGAGGCGCACAGGACACCGAGCACGCCGCCCTCGGCGCAGGACGGGACCATGCCCGGCGGCGGGGGCTCGGGGTACAGGCAGCGGTAGCAGGGGGCGTCGTCGGCCATCGTGGGCGCGAAGACCGAGGCCTGGCCGTCGAAGCGGTAGATCGAGCCCCAGACGTAGGGGATCCCGAGGAAGTACGCCGCGTCGTTGACCATGTAGCGCGTCGCGAAGTTGTCCGTGCCGTCGACGATGAGGTCGTAGCCCTTGAACACGTCCATGACGTTGTCGTTGTCGAGGCGCTCCTCGTGGAGGATCACGTTGATCAGCGGGTTGATCTCGGCGATCGACTCCTTCGCGGAGAGGCCCTTCGGCCGGCCGATGTCGCTCATCCCGTGGATGACCTGGCGCTGCAGGTTGGACTCGTCGACCTCGTCGAACTCGGCGATGCCGAGCGTGCCGACACCGGCCGCGGCGAGGTACAGCAGCGCCGGGCTGCCGAGGCCGCCCGCGCCGATCACGAGGACCTTCGCGTTCTTGAGCCGCTTCTGTCCGTCCATCGCCACGTCGGGGATGATCAGGTGACGGCTGTAGCGGCGGACCTCGTCGATGGTCAGCTCGGCGGCCGGCTCCACCAGCGCGGGAAAGCTCACGTCGTACTCCTCGGAAACGATGGGGGTCAGTCCAGGGACAACGCCGTGCAGGTGCCCGGCTGTTCCCTCGACCCTTCCATGGTCCCTTCCCCGACCAAGGAGTGGACACCACGTCCCGTCATCCGGACCCGGACGACGGGACGTGCCGGCCGGGTGCCGGGCGTCCGACGGGCCTCGCCTACCAACGAGTAGGCTTCTGGCTGTGGTGACCGAGCAGTTCGACCTGGACGACAGGCGGCCCCGCGGCGTTCGACTTCCCCGCCGCGAACGACGCGCGCAGCTGCTGGCCGCTGCCCTCGACGTCTTCGTCGCCCAGGGCTATCACTCCGCTGCGATGGACGACATCGCCGAGCGCGCCGGCGTCTCGAAGCCGGTGCTCTACCAGCACTTCCCCGGCAAGCTCGAGCTGTACCTCGCGATCCTCGACGCCGCCTGCGACGCGATGATCGCCAGCTGCCGCCGCGCACTGGAGTCGACACAGGACAACAAGCAGCGCGTGGCCGCTGCGATGGACGCCTTCTACGACTACGTCGCGCACGACACCGGCGCCTTCCGGCTGGTCTTCGAGTCCGACCTGACCAACGAGCCCGCGGTCCGCGACCACATCGACCGCGTCACCACCGAGTGTGCCGACCTGATCACCTCCGTGATCCAGGACGACACCGGACTGCCTCCGGACGCATCGCGCCTGCTCTCGGTGTCCCTGGTGGGAATGGCGCAGGTCAGCGCGCGGTTCTGGCTGACCGACACCGAACGCGGCCTGACCGGGTTGCCCCGCGACCAGGCCGTTGCCCTGGTGTCCGGCCTGGCCTGGCGCGGCATCCGCGGGTACCCGCGGACAGATGAGCATTCCGACGCCTGACTAGGCTGGAACGAGACGGTCGGGATCCTCGACCGTCCCCACGAACGAGGAGAACAACCATGACCGTCGAGGTCAAGATCGGTGTGCAGAACACCGCGCGGGAGCTCGTCATCGAGACCGACGAGACCAACGAGGGCGTCGAGGCACTCGTCAGCGAGGCGCTGTCGTCCGACGGCGTCCTCAGGCTGACCGACACCAAGGGCAAGGTGACCGTGGTTCCGGTCGCCAAGCTCGCGTACGTCGAGATCGGACGCAGCGTCGCGGGTCAGGTCGGCTTCCGCTCCTGAGCGAGGCTCCGGAGCTCACCCGCTCCTGATTGACCGCTGCTCCGCGGAACTCCGAGGGCACCTACAGACGTTTCACAGGTTGATCGGGCACCATCGACACAGGGTCGACGGCGACCGGTTCCTGGGAGGTGAGTGCGGTGCTCCAGTTCCGCTTCGCAGCGCACAGCGACGTCGGGCTCGTCCGCGACAACAACGAGGACGCCGGGTTCGCCGGGCCCTACCTGCTGTGCGTCGCCGACGGTGTCGGTGGCGCGGCCGCCGGCGAGATCGCCTCCGCCACGACGTCGTACGTCGTCAGCGCGCGAGCGCTCGCCCACCCGGGCGTCGACCCGGTCCGGCTGCTGACCGCCGCCACCCATGAAGCGCACGACCAGCTCGTCGCCGGCGTCGCCGCCGACCCACGCCGGGTCGGCATGGCCACCACGCTGACCGCCATCCTGACCAACGGTGTCGAGACGGCACTGGCCCAGGTCGGCGACTCCCGGGCCTACCTGGTGCGCGACGGGGCCCTGACCCAGCTGAGCCACGACCAGACCATGGTGCAGGCGATGGTCGACGCCGGGCGGATCACCCTCGAGCAGGCCGCGGCGTCGCCGTACAAGCACGTCGTGCTGCAGGCCGTCGACGGCGAGCACACACCCGAGCCCGACGTGCGGCTGATCGAGCTGCTGCCCGGGGACCGGTTGCTGTTGTGCAGCGACGGCCTGAGCGACGTCCTGTCCCCCGCCGCGATCCAGATGCTCCTGGGCATGGAGTCGCGCAGCATGGCGGTCGAACGCCTGGTCCGCGCGGCTCTCGACAGCGGCAGCCGCGACAACGTCACGGTCGTCGTGGCCGACGTGGTCGACGCCCCTGCCGTGACCGGCAGCGGCCTGGTGTTCGGTGCCACCCTCGACCTCGCGAACGTGGTCGACCCGGCCGCCGTACGTCCGCTGCGTTCTGCCTGACCGGGCAGCCCGTCGAAAGATTCCGGCGCACCTCGTCCCACGAGTCCTACACTGGCTGGGTGAGTGGATCGCGGAGCTACGAGTACGCGCGCCTGTGGGTGCCGCTGTACGACGCCGCCACGCTCGCGGTGACCCGCCCGGTCTACCTGATCGAGGCCGCGGACGGCTTCGAAGGCATCGCCGCGGAGAAGAACACCACGCTGATGGGCCTGTTCAACGACCTGGGCCGCCACGGCTGGCGGATCGAGCCCACGGCCCTGCGCGTGGACCACCCGACGTCCGAGATCCAGCTGCTCATCGACGCCACCCTCGACGAGGCCGACCACGCCACCTCGCCCCACGACCTGGCCAGCGCCGTCGGGTCGAGCGGCGACCCGGCGGGTGTGGTCACCGAGTTCGACGTCTACGCCATGCGGCGACGCAACGACCCGTGAGGCTCACGGCGCGAAGAGGTCGCCGTACTCGTCGACGCGCTCCAGCACCTGGGCGGGCGTGAACTGCTCGAGGCCCAACGGGTCCTCGGCTCCCTCGTCGACCTCGTCCCAGGTGATCGGCGTCGCGACCTGGGGTCGCGGCGCACCGCGCAGCGAGTACGGCGCCACGGTCGTCTTGGAGCCGGCGTTCTGCGACCAGTCGAGGAAGACCTTGTCGCGACGGCGGGCCTTGGTCATGGTGGCGGTGACCTGCTGCGGATGCGCGGCCTGGAGCTCCTCGGCGATCTCCTTCGCCAGCTCGCTCGTCTCGTCGGACGGCCGGCGCTCGGGCAGCCGCGCATAGAGGTGCAGGCCCTTGCTGCCGCTGGTCACCGGCAGTGCTTCGAGGCCGCGCTCGGCGAGGGCGTCCCGGGCCAGCAGGGCCACCTGGCAGCACTCGTGCAGACCGGCACCCTCCCCCGGGTCCAGGTCGATCACGACCCGGTCCGCTCCGAGCGGCTCGTCCTTGTCATCGACCGTCCACTGGTGAACGTGCAGCTCGAGGGCGGCGAGCTGGACCGCCCAGATCAGGGTCGGGAGATCCTCGATGATCGGGAACCGCAAGGTGTCCCCGTTCCGGCTCGGCCCGCGGCTGCCGGTCGTCGGCACCTCGGCGGTCCGCACCCAGCTCGGTGTCCCGGCCGGCGCGTTCTTCTCGAAGAAGCTCATGTCACCGACGCCGTGCGGCCAGCGGATCCGGGTCACCGGCCGTCCGGCCAGGTGCGGCAGCAGCACTGGCGCGATCCGTGCGTAGTAGTCGAGCACCTCACCCTTCGTGGTGCCCGTGGCGGGATACAGCACCTTCTCGAGGTTCGTCAGCCGTAGCGTGCGGCCCTCGACGTCCACGTGCACCTCGGTCTGCTGGTGATCGGCCTTCTTCGGCATCAGTGCCCTCCCGCGTCAGGTCGGGCCAGGTCGTCCACCGTGACGTCGGAACGGATCCCCTGGTACGACGGCTGGCGGAGCCGTTCGTAGCCGATCCCGTGCGTGTCCACGTCGACCACCACGACAGGGTCGACCCAGGACGTGCCCTCGGCGTCGGCCCGCGGCACCTCGTCGGCGAACGGACTCTCGGCCCGGCCCAGTGACGCGAGGGCATCGGTCAGCGACCGGGACTGCTTCGGACCGATCCCACTGCCGACCCGGCCGCGGTAGAGCAGTCCGTCCGGCGTGACCTCGCCGACCAGGACGGCGGCGAGCCGGTCGCTCGAACCGGTCTGGGGACGCCATCCCCCGACCACGAAGGTGCCACGGTGCCGGTGCGCGAACTTCAGCCAGTGGTGGCTGCGCTCACCGGGCCGGTAGGTGGAGTCGATCCGTTTGCTGACGATCCCCTCGAGCCCCTGGGCGCGGGTGGCTTCGAACAGCATCGCGCCATCGTCGTACTCCTGCGGGACCTGCCAGCCGGAGGCACTGAGGTCGAGGTCGCCGAGCAGGCGACGGCGCTCCTCGAGCGGGAGCCCGGTGAGGTCCTTCCCCCGCAGGCGCAGCACGTCGAAGACCATGTAGGTCGCCGGGATCCGTTGCGCCAGGCGGGCCACGGTGGCGGTGTTGCGGACGTGCATCCGCTCCGCGAGCACCCGGAAGTCAGGGATGCCGCGGTCGTTGAGCGCGATGATCTCGCCGTCGACGACCGTGTCGGCCAGCCCGGTCGGAGCGGTGACGAGCTCGGGCCATGCGGTCGTGATCCGGTTCCCGTTGCGGCTGACCAGCGTCACGTCACCGTCGATCGTGGCCAGCGCCCGCACCCCGTCCCACTTCACCTCGTGGCGCCAGTCCTCCCCCGGGGGCACGTGGGTGCCCGGCGTGGCGAGCATGGGAAGCAGCACATCGGTCATTGTGCCGTGGTGGGGATCCGGTCGACGACGTACTCGGCAATGGCCAGGCTCGACGTCGCGGCGGGCGACGGCGCGTTGCGCACGCTGGTGACACCGTTGCGGTGCGTGATCCGGAAGTCGTCGACCAGGGTGCCGTCGCGATCGACGGCCTGGGCGCGGATCCCGAAGCCGGCGCGCACCACGTCGTCGGGCCCGATGGCGGGGACGTAGCGCTCAGCGGCGCGCAGGTAGGCACGCACGGACAGGGAGCCACGCACCTCCTTCGCGCCGGTCCGCCAGTGCGTGGCCGCCATCCGCCAGAAGCCCGGCCACGTGGCGACGCTGGCCACGTCGGCGAGCCGCACCGACGAACGACGATAGGCGTCGCGATGCGGGGCCATCACCGCATTCGGGCCCACCTCGAGCACCCCGGTCACCCGGCGGGTGAAGTGCACGCCGAGGAACGGGTAGCGCGGGTCGGGGACCGGGTAGACCATGCCCCGCACGAGATCCTGCTTGGCTGCCGACACGGCGAGGTACTCCCCGCGGAACGGAATGATCCGGGGCTCCGCCTTCTGC
>NZ_JBMCZA010000202.1:56428-57592 GCF_048654705.1 Nocardioides sp. CPCC 206348 | reverse complement strand
CAGAGCACCACCTGGTCGACATCGTACGACGTCCGGCCGGTGGTGAGCGTGACCCGGTCGCCGCGCTGGTTGATCCCGGTGACCTCGCTCGCGACCAGCACCCGGCCACCCGCCCCCTCGACGTCGCGGGCGAGCTGTTCGGCGACGGCGACGTAGTCGGTGATCGCGGTGCGGGGCGAGTGCAGGGCCGCGAGACCGGCGGCGTGCGGCTCGATCCCGGCGAGACCGGCAGCGTCGAGCCGACGGAGGCCGGGCACGCCGTTCTCCCGGGCGGTACGCTCGAGCGCGTCCAACCTGCCCAGTTCAGCGGCGTCGACGGCGACCACGACCTTGCCGCACTCGACGTACGGCAGCCGGTGCTCGGCGCAGTACTCCCGCAGGAGGTCCCGCCCCCGCGTGCACAGGTCGGCCTTCAGGCTGCCCGGACGGTAGTAGATGCCGGCATGCACGACCCCGGAGTTGTGGCCGGTCTGGTGGGCGCCGACGCGGTCCTCCTTCTCGAGGACCAGGACCTGGAGACCCGGGCGGCGGCGGGTCAGTTCGCGGGCGACCGCGAGACCGACGATCCCCCCGCCGACGACACCGATGGACTGCTGCACGGCTCCATCGTTGCAGTCGAACGGGTCGGTGCTTCGGCGTAGGCTCTGCCCATGCGTGCGATCTGGAAGGGTGCGGTCTCCTTCGGCCTCGTCAGTGTGCCGGTCAAGCTGTACAGCGCGACCGAGAGCCATGACGTGTCGTTCCGTCAGGTCCACGCCAAGGACGGCGGCCGGATCAAGTACCAGCGGGTCTGCGCCATCGACGGCGAGGAGGTGCCCTACTCCGACATCGCGAAGGGGTACGAGACCGAGGACGGGGAGATGGTCATCCTCACCGAGGACGACCTGGCCAACCTGCCGACGACCTCCTCCCGGGAGATCGCGGTCGAGAAGTTCGTGCCCGTCGACCAGATCGACCCGATGCTCTTCGAGAAGTCGTACTACCTCGAGCCCGAGGGCACCGGCGCCAAGCCGTACGCCCTGCTCCGCCAGGCCCTGCTCGACTCCAACCGGATGGCCGTCGTCACCGTTGCCCTGCGCCAGCGCACGTCGACCGCAGTGCTGCGTGTGCGCTCGACGCCGAACGGCGACGTGATCGTGCTGCAGACCATGATGTGGCCCGACG
>NZ_JBMCZA010000202.1:49992-56358 GCF_048654705.1 Nocardioides sp. CPCC 206348 | reverse complement strand
GACTACGCCGAAGCCGTCGAGTCCGTGGTGAAGGCAAAGATCGAGGGCGGCGAGGTCAAGCGCACCGAGACGTCCGCCAAGACCGGCGGCGAGGTGGTCGACCTGCTGGCCGCCCTGCAGCGCTCGGTCGAAGCGGCCAAGAGCTCCCGCGGCGAGGACACGACACCGGCGAAGGAGCCCGCGAAGACCACCGCGAAGAAGGCTGCTCCGGCAAGGAAGACAGCCGCGAAGAAGGCTGCTGCCAAGAAGACGACCGCCAAGAAGTCCCCCGCGAAGAAGGCTGCTGCGAAGAAGGCCAGCTGACCGTCAGTCGACCTCGTCCTCGGCCCGGTCGATCAGTTCCTTCACGACGTCGATCGACCGGATCCGGCCGCTGGTGACGGTCGTGTCGCGGTCCGAGAAGAGTGCTGTCGGGATACCGATCAGCTCGCCGTCGTTGTTGATCGCCATGCCACCGGAGTTGCCCGGGGCGATGCGCGCGTCGGTGTCGAGCTCCGAGCGCGGCCCGAGGTCCGGGTCGTTGAGCACGGTGGAGATGACGCCGGTGGTCACCGTGATCGACTCGCCGGCACCGGCGACGGCCGGGAAGCCCAGGACGGTCACGTCGTCGCCCGCCCGCAGCTCGCCGGAGCTGCCGATCGGCACGGCGGGCAGGTCGAGCTTGCCGTCGAGGTCGCTGCCGTCGGCGTTCGCGTAGATCTGGATCACCGCGACGTCGAGGTGGCCGTCGGCCTCCACCACGCGGGCGCGGTAGGCGGCCGGGGCGTTGGTGTCCGTCATGCCGTCGGTCAGGGAGACCAGCAGGAACTCGGGGTTCGCGATCTCCTCACCGGAGTACTGGTCGTTGAGGCCCTCGGCCTCGGGCTCGGCGACGTGGGCGTTGGTGAGGATCAGTCCGTCCTCGCGGATGATCGAGCCGGACCCGTGGTAGTCGCCCATGCTGCTCGGATCGGACAGCAGATGGGTCTGCGCCGAGATCTTCACCGTGGCTGCCTTGGCCGCGTCGAGCTCCTCCCCGGTCAACGCCCCCATCGAGTTGGAGCCGCTCGGTGGCCCTCCGTCAGCGGTCTTGTCACCGTCGTCGTCGCGCCCGACCAGCAGGGCGATCCCGAGGACGCCCGCGATCAGGAGCAGGACGGCGGCCGCCGCACCACCGATCACCAGGCGCTTGCCCCACCGCCGGCGGGCGATCCGCTTCTCCTCCTCGACGGCGGACAGGATCGGGACGAGGGTGAGTTCGGGGCCGGCCACCGGGTGCCCGAGCCGCATGCTGATCCGCTCGTCGAACCTCCGGGTCGTGACCCGGCGGCCCTCGGCGAAGGTGCCCTCGTTGGACAGGTTGGTGTAGGCCCAGCCGCCCGGGAAGGGGTCGATCCGGCCGTGCACACGGGAGCAGGCGGGGTCACTGATCACGACGGTCGAGTCGCCGCGGCGACCGACGGTGATCTGGGCGGGGTGGCGGAAGCGGTGCTCGCGGCCCTCGGCCACCAGCAGCAGGTCCGGGCCGGTGCGCTGGACGGGCGGTCCTGCGTAGCCCTGCGGTCCGGCCTGCGGGCGCGGCGCAGCCGCCAGGACCTGGGTGGCGTCGTTGCCCGGGATCGCCGGCGGCAGGCCGGGGGCTCCCGCAGGACGAGCGCCCGGCGGTGCGAATCGCGCCGAAGGGTCGGGCGGTGGCGCCGAGGACATCGGCGGCATGGTGAGCTCGTCGGGCAGGCTCGGCATCGGCGGGATGCGCGACGGCGGTCCGGGCGCGGGCATCGGCGGGGGCGGTGGTGCGGCCAGCGGCGGAGCCGTCGGCGGCACGGAGGCGGGTACCGCCGGGGTGGCCGCGGCGTCGTACTGTGCGGCCGGGATGATCCTCAGGCTCGCGCCCTCGGCCGGAGGACCGCAACGCACCGAGATCGCGCGTTCCACGGGGTACTCGGTGACTCGCTCGTCGTCGACGTAGGTGCCGAACTGGCTGTCGTTGTCGACCAGGACCCAGCCGAACTCCGAGGCCTGGAGCTCGGCGTGCTGGCGCGACACCGATCCGGCGGTCAGGACGACGTCAGCCTCGATGGCCCGACCGATGCGGTAGACGGGCTTGCCTTCGAGACGAAGGACTCGTCCGTCGACCTCGACCACGAGAGCAGACATGGCCGTCACCCTATGCGGTCGCCCCGGGCGTCGAACCGCTCGGTCGACGCACCTGAACGGTGGAGTTGCGGATCTGGATCCGGGCGCCGTTGACCAGCTCGATCGTCCGGTCCGGCTCGAGCAGGAAGTTCTGGCCACCGGGGTAGGACACGGGCCACGAGAAGTCGGACGCGTTGTGCAGGCCCCAGCGATCGCGGGCCTCCGGGTGCTGGCGCACCTGGGCGAGCACCGTCGGGTGGTCGATCCCCGAGGTGAGGTGGTCGGACCGGATGGTGGTCTGCGGTCCGACCGCGACCGTGCGGCGCCCGATCTGCAGGATGTACGGCGGCCGTACCTCGGTCTGGTCCTGCCAGCAGGTGACGCTGTCGTCCTCCGGGCTCCAGAAGTTCGTCGTTCCGCAGGTCGGGCAGGCCAGCAGGCCGTCACGCAGCCGGTCCATCGCCTTGATCCACTGGCCCTCGGTGACCCGGGCACCCGGGTTGTCCAGGCCCTCCGCGAACGCCTGGATGAACAGGTCGCGGAGGAACTGCGGATAGATGTTCCAGTACTGCTGGACGATCTGCGCCGGCCGGTTCTCGGTCCGGTCCGGATGCATGCAGAACAGCGGCTCGGTCCCGAAGTGGGTCATCAGCCAGTGGGCGTCGCGCATGCCGGCGTCGGTGCGCGCGCCTTCGAGCGGGTGACCGAGGAAGAGCGAGTAGAACAGCAGCACGGCCAGCGAGTGCCGGTCGGTGTCGGTGTTCGGGAGGGTGCGGTACGTCGTGTCGCGCACGACCTCCGGTGCCATGAAGTACGGCGTCCCGAGGACCCGCCCCGTTCCGTTGTCGATGCCGACGTTGTCGTTGTCGCAGATCAGGACGTCACCGTTGGACGGGTCGAAGAAGACATTGCCGAAGGAGATGTCGCGATAGCAGAGGCCGCGGGCGTGCAGGCGCAGGAAGCTGTAGCTCAGCTGGCGGCACAGCTCGATGATCGAGGAGAAGGAGACGTCGAGCGGCTGTCCGTCGCGGTCCGCGTTGAGCAGCAGGAAGCTCAGCTCGAGGAAGCGCTGGTGCCGCAGGTGCATGACGTAGCCGAAGCTCGGCTCCGTGCCGACGCGAGCCATGCTGAGCGGCCAGAGGAATCGCTGGTGCGGCGAGCCGATCTCGACGAGCTGCTGCATCTCGTCGTACTGCTGCGAGGTCGCGCTCTCGGGCTTGTACCACTTGAGGGCGAGCGGCTCGCCGGTCTCGCGGCGTACCTCGAAGACGTAGCCCTGTCCCCCCTGGCCCAGCAACGAGGTCACCCGGGCGCGTCCCAACGGACCGAGATCGACCTCCACGCCCTCTGCCAGCACCATGGGTGTGCCCGACCTCCGTAATAGCTCCGCTCGACCTGCGTGACAATGTATAGCCTCAACAGATTCGGGGACGTTGAAACACAGTCCGGCCGACCGGTTCAGCGTTAGCGTTGGTCGAGACGCCCCGACAGCGCGGATCCGACCCACCCCGACACCCCGACCCATCGGAAGGAGGGCCCCGATGAGCGACAGACTCGGCGGTGCACTCGCGCGCAAGCCGTTGCACTTCATCTTCGTTCTCGACGTCTCGGGCTCCATGATGCGGGGCGGCCGTATCCAGGCGCTCAACAACGCGATCACCGAGGTCCTCCCCCACCTGAAGGACGAGGCGCGCGCCAACCCGCACGCCGAGCTGCTGATCCGGGTCCTCGCGTTCGCCAACGAACCGCACTGGATCATCGAGGAGCCGACGCAGGTCGACCAGATCCACTGGAAGCGCCTCGAGGCCGTGCCGCGCGGGTTCACCGAGCTGGGCAGTGCCCTGCAGACCCTCGCCGGCGCGCTCGACCACCTCGACGAGAGCAACAGCGCCTTCCCGCCGGCGATCATCCTCGTTTCCGACGGACGCCCCACGCAGAGCAGCGGCGTGACGTTCGCCGAGGGCCTGCAGGCCCTGCTGAACAACCGATGGGGCGCCACCGCCGTGCGGCTCGCGCTCGGGGTCGGCCGCGACGCCGACATGCACTCGCTGCGCCGGTTCATCGGGGACGAGGACGTCCCGTTGCTGCGTGCCGACAACCCCGAGCAACTGGTCGAGTACATCGTCTGGGCCTCGAAGGCCGCCAGCAAGGTCGCCTCCCGTCCGGTCGTCGGGCCGGGCACCGGTGTGACCGCCGCGCCTCCGAGCCCGATCGGTGACCCGATCTGGAGCACCCTCGGATGACGCACGGCTGGACGACGCTGTCCGGCACCACGATCGGTTCGGTCCACGTCCGCGATCAGCTGCCGCTCCAGGACTCCGTCCTGACGTGGAGTGACTACGAGAACGGCCGCGCCGTGATCGCCGTCGCCGACGGGCACGGCCACAAGCTGCACTTCCGCAGCGACATCGGCTCCGCCCTCGCAGTCCTCTGCGCGGTCGAGGAGCTGCGGCGCACGCTGGACGCCCTCGACGAGCTCGGCGACGGTGCGGACCACACCGCCGCCGAGGCCCTGCTCAGCGCCGCCGGGGCCGCCCTCGTGGACAGCTGGGTGACCAAGGTCGAGCACCACCTCGCGGCCCACCCGTACTCCGCGGCCGAGGACGCGCTTGGCGCGAGCGCCGACCCGCTGCGGGCCTACGGGTCCACCGTGCTGGCCACGGCCGCCGTGGGTGACCTGGTCGTCTTCCTCCAGATCGGGGACGGCGACTCCGTCCTCGTCTCGGCTGCCGGGGAGGCGTCGCGGCCGTTGCCGGAGGACCCCGACCTCGACGGGCTGCACACCAGTTCGCTGTGCCAGCCGCGGCCGGTCGACGCGCTCCGCGTCGCGGTCGTGGACGTGCGGGTCGACGACGTCGCCCTGATCTTCCTGTGCACCGACGGGTTCGGGCGCTCGCGCGTCGACGCCGACGGTTGGTGGCGCCAGACCGGCGAGCAGCTCCTCGACTTCAGCCGCAACCGCGGCCTGGTCTGGGTCCGCGAACAGCTCCCCGAATGGCTTGCCGAGCCCGCCCTCATCGGCGGTGACGACACCACGATGGCCCTGATGGTGCGCACCGACGTCGCCGGGATCAGCCGGCCGGACCTGGCCGACACGGTCCCGGTGCCCGACTGACGACCCGACTCACGATCAGTCGCTCGGCCACCAGTCCTCGAGCTTCTTCAGGTTGCCGTCGAAGCTCCACGCCACGCCGTAGCAGAAGCAGTCGGACAGGTTGTAGTCCCAGTAGAGCGTGGCCGTGTCGCCCTCGCTGTTGCGATAGGCGTAGTAGGCACCCTCGGCCTTGCCCTCGCCGAACTTCCAGGTGCCGCCGCCACCCTGCTTGCCGCCGCCGGTGCCGGCTTCCTCGTACTTCCCCTTGTAGTACTTGCGGTCCTCGCTCAGCAGCTTGCGGGTGGTGTAGCGCCCGACCGTGACGACGATCCCCTCGACCGCCGTGCACGAGCTCTCCTCCGTCTCTCCGACGAAGAAGGTGCGCTGGCGCGTGCACTTCGAGACATCCATGTTGATGTTGATGAAGTCCCGCAGCACCGGGTGCTGGGGGTTCGTCGGTTCGGGAACGCGCGGCGACGTCGCCTTGTAGGTCGTCGTCACGGTGTCGATCTTGACGCTGCCCTCGCCCGTGATCGTCGCCGACTGCAGCGCGGAAGTGGTGTCCCAGTACACGAGTGCCGGGGCCGAGCTCCCGCCGCGCTCCGGATCGAACTCGTAGAGCGCCGTCGTGCCGTTGTCAGCCGTCAGCGTGCCGGCGCGGTAGTCCAGCCGAGCCTTGCGTGCCGCGGTCAGGGACGCCTCGTCGAGGTAGGTGATCAGCTTCAGCTTGCCGGCGCTGACGACGCAGTCGATGACCTCGGCCTGGCCGGTCGTCGGCGTGCCTGCGGCGCAGTCACTCGTCCCGGCACTGATGGTGGAGGCCAGTGCGTTGTATCGCTCGTCGAGCGCGTCGGCGTCGACGTCCACGGTCGGGGTGTCGGAGGTCTCCGGCGACTGGCCGCCGTTGCCCTTGCTGGACTTGTCGTCGCCGCTGGCGAGGACGAGGCCCGTGATCCCGCCACCCACCACCACGACACCCGCGACGGCGGCAGCGATCCAAACGACGTGGCTCTTCTTCTTCCGGGGCGGCTGGCCGAAGCCGGGGGCAGGCGGGTAGCCGCCCGCGACGCCGTACGCCGGGGTGCCGTACGGCGTTCCCTGTGGCGCGGACTGGTACCCCGGCAGCACGGTCGGCGGGCCGGCCTGCTGGCCCGCCT